>CAYZNC010000055.1:0-24732 GCA_964478555.1 uncultured Bacteroidales bacterium
ATTGTTTTTTACAGGAACAGTTTTCAAACTATTTCATTCAAATTCGAATAGGCCCTTTTGAACAGTTTCAAAATGATAGAAAACCTTTATGGCTAAAAAAGTGTTATCATCTGATAGAACTGGAACAAATTTAAAAAATGAAATAGTGCCTATTGGGTTAGGGGCAACAGCCTGGCTTGCCAGTTCAAAACTATTAGCGGCTGCTATTGCCAGATTAGCTTTATCCAAAGCATCTCCTGTTTTATCTTTTGTGGTTCCGACATCAGTTTTAGCACTATCAACATCTTGTGCTTCAGTTGCGATAGCGCCCTTAAGGTCTCCCTCCAATACAGAGGCTGCAATAGTAGTGCCAACTAATGGAACCGGGCTTGAATCTGCAGCAACTAAGGCTGCAATAACAACACCTGACGTGGTTTCAGCTGTACTTTTATTAATATTGGCCGTAATACTGGCTTTTTCGGCAGACGCCTGGGCGATAATAGCTGCCTCATCTGCATTTTTTGCTGCATCTTTAGCGTCATGTATTGCATTGGCCACAGTAGAAAAAGGGACCCCTGTAGTAGGTGGGGTTGGGTCGGGGACTTGATATATGGCATCTTTGCTTACTTGTTTTTGAGTCCATTTGCCGTTCCTGTATTCACTCCACGCCAATTTTATTTCCCAATATTCGGTGGGTTTTGTGTTGTTGGGCGAATCATTTGCAATGTCGGAAATAGATTTATTGCCAATGGAATCATTTGGCATAGTCTTCTTTATAAACTGAGGAAAGAAAACCATTAACCTGCCATTCCAAACTATGGGTGTCAGGTAACTACCATTGTTGCCCATAAGCTGCCCCTTTGTAACTTGCGAATTATCACTGGGTGCATCCAGCACATCATAACTGGGTATATCCACCTGCATTTTTTCCCATGGGTACCAGTTCATTTCGTCCAGGGCCAGGTAGCGATAATAGAAAAAGTAAGGGGCATTGTGGGTGCGTGAAAATACATGGAGTTTTGAGCCTCTACTCCAGACAGTACTTTGTTTGATCCCTTCCATATAAGCGCCTACCACCTCCATGTTTGCCACCTCATCAACTTTATACAGATAGGTCTTTAAGGTGTCGATAACATTCTGTTTGTTGATGTCTTTTTGCAGCAGTTCGCTTTCCAGTTCTTTAAAGAAGGGGCTTTTATCATCCCTCAGGTTGCCATCGATCCAGTTTTCGGGATACAGGAAAACTTTTCTATTGGCCTCCCACACACGGTAACGTTCCATCCATTCCCAACGTGCACGGTCAAGCAGGCTTGGCGCTATGCCATTTTCGAGACCAAGGAAGCAACGCAGAATAAATAACTGTACCGAAGAAATCGCCTGCACAATACGTGAGGTTTCCATACAGGTATCCATTTGCACATCTATCAGGAAATATTCAAATAGTCCATCAGCATCTGTAACACCAGCAGTTTGGAGTTCAGGTTGCTGTAACATGTATGCAATTAGTGCATTTTTTTGATTGTTGCGCAATTGGTCATTCAGGGGCTTCACTACCTGTTCCCAATCGGTTTGGTTGTACAATGCCCGTATGGCATTTTGTATACTGTCGGCAATGTTTTTACAAATAATAAAATCTGATGTGGGGATGGCCCATTCAAAAAGTAAATTGATATCCATCCCTATTTTATCTGATACCGTTAATGCTTCCTGCAGTTTTAACAGATTTTTTTCATTGCTATAATCGGTTAGTTGATCAATATTGAAATGATTTACGCTGATCAACTTATCAATACTTTCTTTTTTCCAGTTTGTGAGTTCGGCTATTTTTTCGCTCAATTTTGTAGGATCTGAGGGTGGATTAGTGTTATATACCCAGCCCCAAAAATCAAGTATGCCCAGGTCGGTTTGGGGCAAGGAATTGCGAAGCCTCGTATAGGCATCCAACCGTAACCAATGTATAAGGGTTATGTTATTAAAATCCAAACCATCAAAGTTGGCTTTCTGACTGTCTAAAAACCTAGTTTCATCAATGCTTAAATTAAAAGTAGCAACGAGCATAGCTGCTTTTTTCAATGCTATCAAAGCTGGCTTACACGGTCCGGAAGCCAAATCCGGTATCAAGGCCGAAGAAGGGATAGGTGAAACGTCCAGCGTGGTGGTTTTCCAAAGAATATTTGCTAAGGGAACATTGGTTATGAGTTTGTATAATTTGCCGGTTTGTAGTATTATATTTGAGCTCCGCCACTCATTGGTAGGGTCATCCTGTTGGACAAAAACAAGGTCTGTGCCCTCTAAATTAATAACAGGCGATGTAGTGTTATTTTTAACAATCAAAGTATAAGGGGCATCGCTTGCAGATATTAAATATCCACTCCAGTTGCCAGTGACAGGGATGCTACTCTCTTTGATTTTTTCAAAAATATCGTAAATTTTTGTTAATGGGGTGCCCAATTGCAATATTTCCGAAACAAGTAAATCCGTATTTTTTGCATCTAACCCCACAAATCCGGAAAGCGTATCAATAATAAAACGATGGGTTAATTGCTGGCGTAAATAAGGTAAAAAGATTTTCAAAAATGCCACCCGTTTTTCGGGAGCTGTATTTGGATCAGTTTGCCCCGCTGGTATTTGATCTAAAGGGATATTAATATCCCCATCCATAATAATATTTTGTAGAATTATTTTATCGGCAGGTAAGATTGTTACTTCATTTGTAAACACATCCGATAAAAGTTGGTTGAATAGTTTTTTTTGTTGCTTTTCTATACGTGTGAGGGCAGGTATCCAATCTGGATCGTTACTGAGGTTTTTGAAATCATTGCTTTCCAGCACAGTTAATATACCTGTAATCTGAATTGAACTTGAACCGGGTGCTTTGTTGATGTATTTGAGTTTCTTTTTGAGTGTTGCGTTTGTTATTGTTAAAGTTAAATTATCAGAAGCATTGGTGGTAAATACATTGGTGCCCTCTAATAATCCAACAATTTTTCCTACAATCCCCGCATCAAAAATTAATCTTGCTTTTTCATTTACCAATTCATCCGTGGCTTGGTCCTGGACATAATTTTTTTGTAAAACCGGGTCTGTTATGCTGGCATCCTCTTTCAAATCCGGATGAGCTGCATCAATGTCGTTTAGGCCATCATACAGTGTTTTGGTTAATTTCAAAATTGCTATTTGTGAAGGTTCAAATGGTTTATTTTCGTCGTCCACATTGCGGATAATGTAATTGAGCTGTTGGGGGTTAAAGCCTGCATCTTCTATTTTTATCCAGGTTTCCATAAAATTCATGGTGGCGTATGCGTCGAGGAACACATCTCCAAAAAGTGGTAAAATCTGAACAAATGAGGGGATCCTTAAACCCAATACTTTGGATAGTAAACGGTAGCGATAGAGCATTGAGAGGTTCTCAATTGTTAACAGATCATTCATTGCTGTGGCCGTCATAATTATTTCTATATCTCCGGAAGAAAAATTTAATGCGGCCATTAATACGGGAATATGACCACTTATTTTTTCATTCCCGTTTAAATAATTACCATAACTATCGGCTTTAAAAACTTTATCAATGCCAACAATATTATGGCCCAGGAATAGTTGTTGGTAAAGTGGCTTTTCTCCAACAGTGGTAATATCTGTCCAAAATGCCAGTAGTTTAATAAGTTCCAGTCCTGTTTTTTCCAGGAGTATTTTTACCGGTACGATTTGATAGATAAGGGTAGGATTGATGTCGATTGTATTATTCAAAATCTCCTGATCGTCATAGTCTGAGCAATCATCGGGTGGAACATTACTTGCAGGCTGCTGTAATGTATTTATACTGAGCCCCAAAATGGCTTTATCGGTTTCATTAATAGTCCAACCCAACTTGTGCCACAAACGGATAAAACGATGGATCCTGTCATATTCGTCGGTGGTTAAAGAAGAGCCATCTAAATGCTGGAGCAGGGCTGAATCAAGATCACAACTGTCTTTTTGCTCTAAAAAGATAAGATAAATTGCACCGCCAATGGCCATGAATACACCTTTTTCGCCTCTTTCGCCAATAAAATAAAGATTATTTAAACTGATTTGAGAATTATTTAAAGTTATTAAACCGGTTTTTTTATTAATACTCCCTATTTCGGTTAATACCCCATCATTGTCAAAGAATATTTTACAATCTTCAATGATGTATTTTAAATTTGCACCTTGTGCATTCACTATATTGCCATTCACACATCCCCGGCCGCTCTCAATCACGATTATTTTACCAATTTTTTCAAAATTGCATTTTACCCAATGGATGATGTCTTGGTCTGTGATTTCGGAAATTTCCTGGTTTGGATCGGGGCAAACGGGTACTTTTTGCAAAATGCCCGCTACTTTCTGCATAATTACCAATTCATCGGCCATTTTATCAATACCATTTAGCTTGGCATAATTTTGCAAGAACCGATAGCTAAATAAGATGCTTTCCATAATAACCATCGATTTGCCCTTTGGAATAAGGGGATTGATGTACTTGGTTTTGAGCAAATCAACCAGATCGAAATAATCTACTCCTGTACGAGGCAGGAATTCCTGTTTGATAAGGGTTAAGCCCGTATCGCCCATCATTGTTACTTCATCCGTATATCCAAAATATTTATAAACTGGCTTCACCCCAATCAACGTCTGGTATTCGGCATCGGTATAGGTTTTATTTTCCAGTTTATCCATTAAGGCTTTGCTTTCAAATGCCTCCTTTGTTAAAATAACATATTCTTCATTGGTGATTCCTAAGAATTCAGCATCATCTGCCCTTTCCAGGGCTTCGTTCTGAAGGTGGGTGAGGTCTGCATCAGTTCCCTCATTGTTGACATGAAATGTATGCATTACTTCATATCGGCTTGAATTCAGGTGGTTTAAGTAAATCCTTGTGACATCAATGGGTTGATGGTAGGGCAGCGTAAATGGATAAACAGCATCTTTAAGGATAACATAAGCGCTGTATTCGGTGTGCTGTGGTCCGGCAAGTAGTTCACTGCTAATTTCATCATCAACGTTAAAAGTTTTAAGGTGTTTGAATGCCACATAATTTTCCATTATCTCATTGACCAGGTCCACGTAAGGCAAAATGGTATTTGTATTTTCACAGGTCAGTTCCAAACAGCCTAAGTCCGGACGACGGGCGAATAGTTTTTCGAGCGGAGTACCTGAAATGTCCTTGGGATTTGTCCTGATATTTAAAGGGGCCGGGGCACTGGGGTCGAGGTCGTTATTTCTCAAATACTGCAATAACTCCACAAAATAAGAGGCTGCACTATAAACTGAAGTGCACTCGTCACATTCGCAAAAATCGGCATCGGCAAAGAGCAAATCCCAGGAAAGATTGTGGTCTGCGAGAACTTCATTGGTAAGATTGTCCAATGAGTTGGAACCACCATTTTTTTCATAATTAACCCCCAGGCTTTTATCAATCATGGCAATTCCTGTTTTTTTAGCGGCTTCTTTTATGGCCATTAAAGCATGCTCGTTGCGCACCCGTGCTTGTTGGGCATTGGTGTGTATCTGCTGAAGGGTTGTATCGTCCAAACCTTTTCCCTTCATTTTTACCATGAATTGTTCAGAGGGCATTTCTGAAATTTGAAAGGCAGTATGCAAGCCTGCATTGTATAGCACTGGCACGGCATCTTGGACAGGGCTGACTGCCACAATACGCTGCAGGGTTTTAAGCTGCGATTTAACGGCATCGCGCGATTCGGCAGGGATATCTTTTAAATTTTCTTCCTTTTTAAGAATTTCATAGATAGAAGTGGTTTTGATGTTGAAATCGGGTTGCTTATCCAGGACCGAAGCTATCATTGCCCCAATGGCATCATTCAATACGGGAACTTCCGGATCCTTTATCATATTTACAAGCACCGCTGTGGGTTCTTTTGCAAATAAGCCGTTGTAAAGTTTATTTGCATAAGTGGTTTTAATTTCCCCCACAGGAATGGCTGCCCCGATAATTAATTTAGTAAACTCTTTTTTATTGAGGGTATTGGCAATGTCCCTCATGGAGTTGGTTTCCTTGTTGTTTTGAAAATGGCTAACCAAGGCTTTATTATCGTTGGTCCAGTTTGCCAGTTCGTTTGTAAATGCAAGGCTCTTCAGCATGGCCCCGTTAAAGCTTTTGTTTTTTTGCAAAGTCTTGTGAATGTCTGTCCAATCGCCCTTTTTATCGTTGTACAATTTTTCAAATTCTTTGTGCAATGCTGTTTTTTTGCCCAGGTCATTTTTGAAAAACCCCAGGCGGGTATTGTCTGTTGTAGGAATAGCTTTTGCCATGATATCAGATTTAATGTTTTAAATACTGAATGTGTTATGTTTCATACTTTTTTTCAATTTTCTCAAAAGCGGTCGTGGGTAAATTTTTATCCATTAGGGTCATATTAATTAATCCCCCGTATAAGGAGCCAGCTGTCCCCATTTTTTAGTTGCTGCAGTCCAAAAACCGATTCCGTGAGGATTGTTCCTAGCAACAGGGCGATCTCTATTTCCAGGTTCATGTTGATTTTGATCTTCTGGCTCATCTGGCTCACTCCAAGTGGCATAGTCAAAATAATCCGCGCATTGTTGCTCTACACCACGCATTTGCCAATACGCAACATCCTTATACCTGGAATTACGATTAGCCGCCCCCCCAACATCGTAAGTCAGTTCCCCTGCTTTATTTTGAAAAATAACGGCAGGTCCAAATCCAATCAGTTGAGGCTGACCATTCCGGTTAGAGTCGCGTTTAGCTAAAGCTACCAAAGCTTGTGGAAGAATTGGTATACTTAGGTCTACCTCAGCATCTGTTCGTCCACAGTATATCTGATTGGTGATAGGCTTAACTTTAATGTAGTTGATATATACCCTACCCCATTCAGGCTCTCTTTCATCTTTGGGCCATGGTATCAGATCAGGTCCCAATGGTTTCCCTGGCTTTGGATCGGGTTCAGGCTTAGGATCCTTAGCCGGCTTAACGTCGACGGTTGGAGGAGGTTTTGTGTCTGGCTTCGTATATTTCTCTTCCTTCCCTTTCAATGGCGTTATAAAAGGAGACCACCTGGGTACAGACAGCCACCTGGCAAGATCATTTACATCCTTTCGGATATTTTCCTGTGTTGAGGGCATTGTCCAGTAAATTATAAAAACAAATAATGCAACAACAGCCCCCACCGGAATCACTACTACTTCTTCACCAACTTGCGTCCCAATCGTGTCGTTGAATTTGACCGGATTGCCTTTAGCATATACAAATAAATTTATACCATCCCCTATTCCTATCGGATCCGCACTCAACCACCTTCCCAACCATGGCATATAATACCTCGCACTATGGTATTCCAAACCGGTTTCTTCGTCCCTTTCCATGCCTGTATAGCGGTAGCGTTTGGCCGCGGCTTTTATGATTTTGTTTTTTGCCTGGTAGGCTGTGGTGCCGTAGGGATGGTATTCTTCATAAGAAATTACCCTCGCTGTAGCATCCAGCTCCAGTGTTGCAGAGCTAAGGTGGTTGTGCAACTGGTAGCATACCAAATTTTCTTCGGTACCATCATTTATGGCATTTCGGGTTTCTAACATCACAAAGCGATGGCCTTTATCCAATAAGCTCAGGGAGATTCGTTCTAATCCAGCATCTGACCCACTGTGTTTTTTGTAAATTTCGTAACCGCCAATATAAATACGTTCTTCTTTTGGGGTTGGATTTGCTCCTGCACCGGCACTATTTTCTGTAATTTTACGGATGCGCTGGCCTTGCCCGTCATACTGGTAATAAGTAGTTTCGGGGGTTCCGCCATTGGTTATCCTTTGCTGAATGGTACTTACTACTTCCTCTTTAAAGTTCCAACTGATATTATATAAATGTGGCAGTTCGGTTAAGAATCCATGCAACGGGTGATGGGCATACTTTGTATAGTTCTGAGGGTTGGTAATATCACCCACCGCGGTGCTTATAAGGCGGTTGTTCAGGTTCTCGTATTCATAACTTCTTGTCCAGTTGTTCCCCAAAGCAATCTGCTTCATCTCCTTTATATTTCTTACACCATCATATTTATAGCTCTGGGTATATTTCTTTACTGTCAACGGGTTTGGTTGTATAAATGGGGCATCGTCCCAATTATCAGATGGCCCAAAATTTAAGGCAGCGTCATTTTCCCTGCCGGTAGCCTCAGTAAGGCGGTAAAGGGCATCATAAATATAACTGCTGATGGGTTCGATAATCTGGTTATTGAAAAATTCGGGATCGTAAGCATCATCTTTAATGAATGTAATATTTCCAACCGGGTCGTAGGTATAATGCAAATCCTGTAAAGTTTTGTCGGATACTCCACTGGAAGAATGGAATGAAAACAATGAGGCTAAACGAAAAGTCTCTTTATCATATTCAAATTTGGATGTAACATCATTGCCGTAAATAATTTTACTGCGTTGCCCTTTTTCATTGTAGCCTATTCCCTTGATGTAGGTTGTTGCAGATGGATCACCAGGGCGACGTATCGTTTCAACATTTAAAAAGCCGGCCTCGTTATAAGCGGGCGTAATAATGCTGCCATCTGGGGCTGTTTGTTGGGATATCCTGCCAAGGGCATCGGTTTCGGTAATAAAGATATAGGCATCCGTTTCCAGATCAGTTACCAGATTGGCATCTGTCCAATTGGCAACATCTTTATAATTTTTAAAAAGTTTACGGGAAGTGGATACAGCTTGCCCTTTAAAATCATATTCGGGAGTATCTGCCAAGCCTCCAGTGTCGTAGTGTTGAATGGGTTTTCCGAGAATATTGGTTGCCTGTAAAGTGGTTTCATTACTTCTGTTAGCGGCTAAAAGGCTTTCGCCATACATGATCCTGTCGAAGATGTGATTTAACGGCGCTGGACCATCCCCTCCTATTACAATGTTTTGTATTGGACGATGCATTGTATCATACCCGTATTGAAACTCATGGTTGCGCTCGTCCCAGGTGCGGAGCGGATTACCAAGCACATTGACGAACAACCACCGTTGTCCGGCATCCATGCTTTTCTGGTATACTTTGTTGCCCAGCATATCATATTTATACTCCATGACCACGTTGCCCAGATTATTGTTTTCAGGTATTTCGCGGGCATCGGTAACTTTTCGCAGATTCCCTTCGATATCCAGGTCAATTTTAGTTCTAAATAAAATAGCTGCACCTGCTGAATCTTTGCCATTGTTTTCTATTTGTAAAACGGGCCTGCCTAAAGTATCGAAATGAAGCTGCGATGGAGTATTGTAATGTAATGCTGCTTTTATAGCTGCTGATTGTTCATTGACATCACTGATATAGTCTGGTCTTGAAGTATCTGTCCTTCTCAGATACCATTCGCTGTCGA
The DNA here is from genome assembly GCA_964478555.1 of uncultured Bacteroidales bacterium. Lineage (GTDB taxonomy): Bacteria > Bacteroidota > Bacteroidia > Bacteroidales > JAAUTT01 > JAAUTT01. The sequence goes on from CAYZNC010000055.1 coordinate 9,330, forward strand.
TAACGGTGTCATTGGCATCAAAGATGGTTTGTTGCCATGAATCAAATTCAACTTTGGAAAAAGTACCATTAGGCATTTCCGTTTTGATCAGGCGTCCGGGGGCATCGTAATACATAATGGGTGTTACCCCTGTTTCCACTAATTCTTTTTCATCTTCAAATTTTGGGGATACCGAAAAGAAGGGCTCATATTGTTTCACTGCATTGCCTTTATTGTTAAGTATGGTCAGGCCATTGCCAATCCAGCGAAGAAATGGGGAAGTATCGGGATCAGGAACTGTGATGGTAATGTTGTTGTTGTCATCAACGGTAACTTGCTTTGCTTTGCCCGGTTCCGCCTGCACTTTTTTCATGATTACTTTTCCAATGCCACTACTATATTCAAAACTGAGTTGTAGTTTGCTGTCGGGGTTCAGGCTGCCATCTGGTTTTTTATAATGTGTTTCTCTTACTATGGAAGATACTACAACTGGTTTGCCCTTGTCTGTATACGCATTAAAATCGTAGACAAAACGTACAGTGGCATGTTTCAATAAACCCTGTGCTTTTACCTGCAAATTGACAGAATCGCAAATTCCGGCTGCATTGGCAATCATAAAAAAGTCATCGATATCATTTTGTTCCGTTGTTTCTTCTGTAAGCAAATCCAAATCATCAGCCTGTGCCCCTTTTCCCATAATTGCCAAAGCTTTTACCAAGCCCAGCTCATCAGAAATTGCTTCGGAGAGGTTGGCATTGATATCGCGCATCCTCTGTGGCGAAAGCGTGCGAAAGTTGAACAAATCCACACTTGATTTATTCCCCAAGGCATCTTCCGTTTCTTCGATAAAAAGAAAATAGTTGGAGTAATATTTTACTTTGGTTACTGCACTATATGGGTCTGTGTAGGAAATGGGAACGTAAAACCGGTTCCGGGCATCGGCAACAGTTTCTGTTCCTTCTGTATATTGCATGGTACCGGAACGAACCCACCAATTGTTGTCATTTTCGCTGTGGGCAAATTTTCCATCAAGCAGCAACAGGGAATCGCTAATTTTTGAACCTGGAACATTGATAGTTCCGAAAATATCCGAAAGTAACCCTGGAATATAAGCCAGTTGGTAATTTTCATAAGGCATTGCTAACGATTCCAATTGATACAGGGACAAAGCTGATTCCAGGTTGGTATTACTCCTGTATATTGTTCGGATATGCTCAATTAGTCTTTTTAAAGGTTTATAATTTAATGGAGGAACATTATTGTCCGGTTCCATATCCAGTTCGTAGTATAAGGCTTCTTCTGATTTATTTAAAATATCATCGAAATCAGAAAGCGAATAGTAGAAATTTGACTCCGGATTCTTTTTAACTCCCTTTAACTGATAGGTTTTTGTTTCTGCTGGTAAACGAAGGCGATACGCATCCGGTTTATTCACCTCCATCCGGTCATCAATATCATTGGTGAATTTATTTTCCAAATAGGTGATGATGGTTTTTGATTGCGTTACCTTGGTTACATCCGGTAGCGATGTGTCTATCTGTTGTCTGGGATACACAACTGATGCTGTTTCCAAAATATTGCCAAATTCATCTAATTTGATATTCAGGTTGTGGGCTATTCTCGGGTCTTCAATATTTCTTTCATAATTGTAAGTAATTGATTCACTTTCTTTTACAACAAAAATAGCATATTTGTTTTTCCCTTTGGGTTGTATTAATTCGATGACGCAGTTATGGGTTGCAACCGTATAGGGTGTCAATTCTTTTTTCCTTGCTTCGTCAGTGTTACCATATTTAACAGCATCCCTGGCAAATGTTTCCGAACGTAGCCCCATTCCTTTACATGCCCTCAGCGCTTCACGCCATTCCTGGGCACTCAGGTAGTCAATTAAAGTCGTGCTTCCAGACGCTGCAATTATTACTGCATCTGGCAGCGCCAGTTCGTGATTTACTACGGGAAATCCTTGCCTGTTCATTTCTTCATACCAATATTCATGGGCAAATTGGTTGAGGATTTTTTCGCGTTGTAAAAAAGCACCGGTATGAAACCATGTTTTTGTAACCACCGGTTCTTGGTGAAGTTCAGCATCCACAATATTTGAGGCATTGCCATTAGCCCAATTCTCAAAACTTTCTGCATCAATCAGCTCCACCATACCGAAGCCCCGAAATTCCCGCTCGGGATGGTCGTAATAACCATGATGATATTTATAGGTGCTAACAAAATGCCAACCAGAGATTTGATCGACGGTTTCGGTTTTAGAAATACAATGCACCGGGAAATGCAGTTTGGTTACCCATGGATTTCCGGCTAATTTGTCGTCGATGTAAAACTTTGTGGAGGCGGTATATTCTAAAGAAACTTCTTTTCCTAAATTATTTTTGTAAGAAGCCATGATGTGAGGTTTCTTACTGTTCATGAGGTCGATGTACCTAAGGGGGAAACCGGTGTCCTTTGATAAGCCACTTGACCAAACAATACAAGCTACGCCGTTGCCTAATAAATCCGTTACGGATATTTTGGCATGGTTATGTATATCCGGGAAAGAACCTATTTCAAAAGGAATAGTGCTAAAGGTATTTCCGCTCAGGTTGAGCCAGCACGAAAAAATGTTTTTACCCAAATAAATAATATCGGTGGTTCCTGAGCCATCGATATCTGCCAATCTCAAAAAAGCAGGGTTAAATAATTCGGGGTTATCAAACCATGGGGCGTTGTCCATGGCCACTTTGGCCCCGAATTTTCCATATCCTAAATTGGGCCAGTAGCAAACTTCCCCATTGCGGATTCGGACGATATCAGTCATTCCATCTCCGGACATATCCGCCAGGAAGATGGTTTGTTTTTCATCTGCAAAAACTATATGCGGTCCGGCTTCTTCATCAAATAATTTTTGAACCCTTTGGGCTTGATCAAAGCCATTGCGTCCTTCTGACGAATACCAGGTAAAGACGTTGTCTTCAGAAATTAATACATCCGGTTTGCCATCACCGTTTAAATCGAGCATTCTTGTGTTGGCATCCCCGAAATCAATATTAGGCAGGGATTGAAAATTGCTGAATTCCTGCCATTCATTATCATCATCAAGTTCAAAATATCCTTTAGGCTCAATACCATAACTTACCAATTGCTTGCCGCCATCGGCATCTAAATCTGCCAGCTGCAAGTGACTGCCCAAGCCAATGAAGGAAGGTTTGGGCGTAACCATTTTTGTTTGTTCAAAATTTCCATGGCCAAGGTTATGTTTATAAAACCAGCCGGTTGCCTGTTCGGTTAATATACCTGCTAAGCCTTCATTGAATAAATCTGTAAATTGATATTGCTCATCAATCCCTGATGGTGCATTAACCATATCTGCCAAAGCAATGTTTTTTACCTCCAGGTTCCATTCATGTTTTTGATATTCAAACTCAGTCGCCGGAAGGTTTTTGCTGGTGTAACTACCATCTTCTTTTTTAATGTAGCCAAAAGCTGTAATCGATTTTAGGAATGTGAACGACTGCTGTGTTACGTCGTACCCAAAATTGAGCGATTTTACCAAGGCTGAACCACCTGGCAACTCATTGAAATAATGAAAAAGCAAAACTCTTTTGCATAGCCTGGTTGTCCTTATTTCAAACCCTGCCTTGTAATCTGAGAAAGCATCTGTTCTGAAATCCCAATCTTTTATTTTTGAATAAGGGGCATTGGTATCGTATTCGCCATAATCAAAAACCGTTTGAAACATATAATCTGTTTCTAATGGGAAAGCATCGCCGAAATTTTGATAAGGGGTTTTGTTGCCATAAAGAACTTTTTCCAAATACTGATTGGTATAGGTAGTTTTTCCGTTTGCAAAGCGGTTATTGTTGTGGGCAAATAAACTATCAAATCCGGCTTCGTCCTCAATTTTATAGATATATTGGCAACAATTGCCTTTGTCGTCATACGTAAATTCCGGCAACCATTCAAATATTTTGTTATCGTCTTTGGGGTTTACAACGATGGAACTGTTGGTCCATCCGAAAAGTGTGGTAACATTGTCCTTTGTGATGACACGCCATTTAATCTTATCCGTTGTTTTTCCCATCCAGCGTTCGATGCGGGCAAATAATCCTTCGATGCGGGGCTTGTAAAACCTGATTTTATACAAGCCGTCTGTTGAATCTTTTTCGTTGATGACATAATCGCCATTTACAAGGGAAAAGGTACCGTCTGCATCTTTTTTAAATTCGGGGACCATATCTTCTGCTCCTGAAAAAAGGTATGTGTCAGAGTCTGCCATGTAGGGTCCTGTTCCATCATTATACTGCGGCAAGCCTTTGTCTGTTTTCCGCTTAATTGTGGACAAACCAACGTTCCAACCCAAACCAAAAATGTCATTTCCCGACCCTGAATTATAGGATAAAGCTAATGAGGGCGAAGCGCCCCTGGCTGGCGAAAAAGGCAGTGGAACAGAAAAGGATGCAGTTCCATTTACGGCATTTACAGAAAATTTTTCGTCGATACCTTTGATGGCCCCGCCACCCTTAGGAAGCGAAATGGAGGGAACCTCTATGGCATTCGATTTGGTTTTGCCACCATCGGTTTTCAGAAATTGGGACGATGATTTAGGATCAACTTGCTCTTTCATTTTCTACTTCCTTATATGTATTTATACTCAAGCAAATGGTGGTACCCTGTTTTAGGTAGTCGTTATTTAATTGTTATGGATATTTTTACATTGTATGAACATTAGCGCTTTCAAAAATGTTCGTCCTGTTCGTTAAAAGCTATACTTCACCACCAATATTAATTCGTCAAGATTTGCCAGAGCTAAAGTTGCAACAGTCAATGGAAATGGAGTATTAATCACAATATCAGTGCTACTAGCACAATAAAGTTGTAAGTCGTTAATTACAGACAAGTTCAAACCGGTGTTGTTAATATTGATGGTAAAACTGGCAGGATTTCCCTCCACTTTAGCGATAAACATTACACGCTCAATTGTAGCGGACAATGACTGTGCCATATAAGGTAACCGCGATTTATCAATAGTTAAGTCTACGGTACCATTGTTCTTTAGCAGGTTCCACTCATTGGAAAGATCGTGTTTCATATCTAATACAATGTGTAAACCTGTTTCACCAACAAGTTGTTGTTTAATAGCATTCAACTGGTCCTTTAGAGATCCGTTTGCAGCATCTTTTAACGCTGATCCGCCTTCTCTTGCCGTATATTTCACATGGATGATAACATCTGAAATAGTATTGTAGTCGAATTGTGCCACTGCTGTAGGAAGCTCTAAGTGCCAACTACTGATGGCTCCTGTACCTTCAAATGGCAAGTATCGTTCATCCCTGAAGTTTAATTCAAATATACCACTGTCGTTTTGTGCGTTGCTGGTGGCAATGGATTGAATAGCACCCACATTATAATTAAAGCGATCATCGTTTCCCGGATTTTCTGCATAACCATTGGTTGTATCCGAATTTTTTCTATACCTGCTGGTTACGAGTGAAAGATTGGCGCTTACCGAAGTATAAGGTCCGGCGATACAAGGCAAACTAATACTAACCGATTTAATCCGTCTGAAATACTGACCTGCAAAATCCAAATCGTATAACACTTCCGGAATCTCAAAATCGCAAGAACCTGTTGATCGTAACTTAACTAAAGCCAATGGATCCAGCAGGATTAAAGAAATGTGCTTTACTATCTCATATTCCCTCTTGTTCTGATCGAGATAGGCATTGTCTAATCTTCTGAGATCGAATTGCAGTTTTTCCCCGCTAAGCAATCCTTTTTTCAAACTATCCCAGTAACCGAAATTGATAAAAGATGTATTCTCAATTCCTAACTCATATTGATAGCATTTTTCCGCCTTTTTAGCCATATTGAATGCCAGCTGGTAGCTCTGAAAATAAACGGAAGAAATCTGTCCCACCATATAATTATACAGATCTTCGTTGGTGTATTTGCTGTTCAGAAAATCATCCACTTCCTGGGATTGTTGAATTTGCAGGTCGTGATTTTCCAGGTCTTTTTCTGCTATGGCTACACGGGCTTCAGCAGCAGCAATTTGACTAGCTATTTGCTTTAATTCCAGGTCGGCGCTTTGTATTTGGAATGTCCAGTCATCTTGACGACGGTCATATCCACCTGATATGTTAGCCATTTCTGCTTCCATTCGCAGATAAGATGCTATAGATTGAGCTGAACTTATTGCAGCCCCGGAAGCTCTTCCTAAATTTGTGCCACCATAAGTTGCTCCTATGGTAAATCCGGAACCAATTTTCACGTCGGGAAAAGCAAATAAAATACTTGCCAATATATTCTCAGCAACTAATCCCTCTTGGATCTGTACAGCATGATTAGTTGAATTAAAATATGAATCTTCTGAAGGATTTTTAAATGGTCTACTGGCATAATAATCCCTTCTCGCCTGGATCACATCCTTTGACCTGTTTAAACCATCCAGATTTGCATTTGCTTCATCGACCTGCAAAACTTTAATATCCCGAACGGCATTTAACAAGTTTAATTCATGGCTGGAGCGCAGTAGGGAAATTTGTTCTGCATCCTTTTTCTCCAACGCAGCCAATAATTCACTACCTAATCCTTTGACATCATTACAGATTTCATTGGCTTTTTGCAGAATCACCTGGAATCGATAATTGGGCAATGGTGCATTTATATCATTCAGGAGACTGTTCAAATCAAGGCCCGATGCAGCAGCATTAACCAGTAAAGCCGGGTTAATGGGAGGTTCAAATAATGGTAGTTGTTGAAATATCCCCTCTATATTCAAGCAATGACGAATCTTGAACAATCGATCTGCAACCGTATCCCAATAACCAAGCAGTATATCATTTTTTGGAATACAAAACAGGGGCATTGTTACCAAATTGTTTACATTATCAGTACTAAAATCAGACAGTGAAAAGAATGATTGCACAGCCACTTTTGCATTACTAAAGCTGTCCAGACCATCTTGTATTGTCGAAAAGGAGTTTTCTGAAGGGATAGCACGTGGAGGAACCTCTTCAGGCTTTTTACCAAGCATATTTGCAGCTAATACATAGAGTAAGGTAGCTTCATTGATGGTTTCAAGCGTGTCCTGCTGAAATAACTGGTCGCCCCAGGCAATGAGGTTGTCAATATATTTCATAACGGTTGACCGCATGTAGGCAGAAATCCGTAGACGCGCAACGGCATGAGGATTAAAAGGGTTTTGTGCCAAGGATTTAAGTTGCAGATCCAAATCAGGAGATTCGTTGTTTAGCAAATCTTCAATAGGATGAATTCCCTTTTGTATTTCTTCTTTGAATGGTTTCGTTATCCAAAACCTTTCAGTACCGGATGTGGGAAATAAAGGAAACCTGGTTGGGTCAAAAATGTAATGGAACCATTTGCGGGCATCCTCAAATTTTTGATTTTGAGAGAGCCTGGTTGCAATTAACAATGGGATATGAAAAAACAATTCCCAGTTATAAATAGAATACATTCCGCTATAATTAAAGTCTACTTGTTCCTGCGGATAGGGAGTTTGTACAACGGGCGTGGGATTATAGACTCCATTTTTAATAAATATGTCCAAAGCTGCCCTGTTTTGGGTCCCGTCTATTAGCGTTCCGTTCGCATCGGTAATCATATTTTTATACAAACCCTCGATTCCTGAAGTATTGAGTGTCTGAATTAACTCACAAACGTATGGATGATAGAAAGTTTGAAACACATAACGTTTCCCAAAAAAGACTGGTGGAAAGGTTGAAATAACTCCAGAATTTAACCCTGTAAACACACCGTTGCCCAATGAAATAAATGTTTGTTGATTTTTACTTTCTTTTGCCAAAGTGCCTGTAACCGATACATTTGATACATTCGATACCTGAAATGGTTGGACTGTAATTCTATTAATTAATACCCCTTGGGTAAGCACTGTAACATCCCCAAAAACAGGTGGGATGAATCCTCCTATTGAATGAACATAGAAATTGTTGCGTTCATTATTGTAGAAAAATGGCAAATAATAATTTACCGGAATATTATGATGATTGGGATGTATGGAAAACTTGCCCGGAGTGTTATTAAACAGAACTACATTTGAATTTGGGGAAAGGTGAAATTTGGCTGGGCCGGTATTGAATATACTGAATGTATCATCATTAGTCGGGGTCTTAGAAGTTGGATCTTCTTCTAAAAGAGACATTCCATTAATTGCAACGTTGTTCATGACTTGGAGATATTCGCTTGGTATTGCGCTATTAGGAACTATTAACGGGGAACTGTTACAATTGTCAAAGTAGAAACTATCCAAAAGTTGTTTATCAAAGTATTCACCATATTGATTGGCCCAGGCAAATAATTTGATGTATAATTTATTATCAACAAATGTTGAAGTCAATTGTATTTGATTTTTATCAACTTCCGTATCAATAATACCCTGGCTGTTAACTATATTATTTAAAGTAGATACAGCATCATTTGATTGTTTCTTCGGTGTCCACTTCCCACTCTTATACTCACTCCAGGCAAGTTTCATTTCTAAATATTTTGCTGCAGGGGTTGTGCTTAGAGACATAGAGCCATTTTGGTCGGGACTACTTATAGTTGAGCTACCTCCACTTTCTTGCTGTTTATCGGTAAATAGGCCCCAGAACAACATCAACCGATTATTCCAAACAACAGGTAATATATGGTCGCCTTCAATATCCAGGTCAATCTTTTCCCAGGCTGACCAAATTGCCTGAATTTGTTTGGAATAATAATAAAGATGTGGGATGTTTCGGGTTCTTCCGATCACATGGACAATACCTGTAAGGTTATCAGGATATACACCAATGATCTCAAGATTTGCCACTGCATCTAATTTCTCTAAATAGCTGCGAATGGCATCTTCAGCAGTAGCGTCTGTAATATCGTTTTGTTTGAGTGTCGATTCCAGGTCCGCGAAGAAAGGTGATTTATCATCCCTCAATTCCGGCTCAATCCAGTTTTCGGGATAGAGAAATATTTTACGATTGGCTTCCCATATCCGGTAACGTTTCCGCCAGGTATTCCATTGAGTGGTAAAATCTGAGGTCAAGGTAAGACCAAGCTCCAGATTCATCAGACAGCGGTCAACAAAAACCTGCATACTGCTAATGGCTTGTTTTATTCGCGATGTGAGCATACAAGCATCCATTTCCGGATCAATCAGAAAATATGCAAATAAGGAATTAGTATCTGTAAGGTTATTATCGTTTCTGAATTTTGCTATACCGGTTTCCGGGGAAGTTAAAATATAGTTTACCAAGGCATCTCTTTTCTTTACCCTTAACTGATTACTTAAGGGCGTAAGTATGCTCAGCCAGGTGGGTACATCGTATTTCGATTTGAGCATACTGCTTGCAAGGGCTGAAGCAGTGCTATCAAGTGTCTGACCTGTCAATTCCGGAACATTCTTCACACTGATTCCTAACTGAGCTGCCCTATTAGCACAATTAATTATATTTAATAAAACGGCTCCGTTCAAATAATCCAAAGGGAAAATAAATTTGAGGTATCCAGTTTCATTAACATTGGTTGCTACTCCTAAAAGAAATTCAAAAGTATTGATGGTGAAATTGCTTAGCCCAATCAATGAATTAAAGAAATTCTTTTTGGCATCAACACCATTGAGGATGGCGAAATCAAATATGGTATACCAATCAGTTGTTGTCGCAGCTAACGCATTTCTGAAACGGATTATGTAGGAAAGATTTTCAAAAGCTGGAAATAATACACTGCCGGATACAGCAACCGGCAAATTCCATATGCCTTTGATATTTAGCACTATTTCATTACTTTGTAAATAAATAAACTCATCATTGGATATTTTTAGTTTCAAGATGAGTTTCGAAATGCGATCCCAGGTGTTACTTAATAAAACATACGTATTAAACAAATCCGGAAATACCCAGGTGATCACGTTTGACGAGTCGACTGTAAAAAGCGGTCCCAGGCTCGCAATAAAACCGGCATCGATGAATGGGGTAATGGCCGGCTTAGGATCTTGTAAAACCGACTTCACCAGGTTATTAATTAAAACATTAATGACTTTGGATTCTGTTTTAAAAGCGGTGCCAAGGGTATCCGTAATAAAACTATTCTGGTTTTGCAGCTTATTTTTAGCCTGCTCCTGGGGAGTAGCTCCAACAGGATCAAGCAGTTCTATTTTCTGTAGTCCTTCTCTTATCGTGTTTAAAACTTTTGATACCTCATTGATATTGACCGGTTGCAATACTGCCGGTTCATTGGTCAATAAACCAATCAATACGGGTAATGAAAAGCCAGACGAGCGAATAAATGCGATGGTATCAATAAAAGTTAAGGTATCCGCAGTTTGTGAACTATTTCCGAAAGGTTTAACTATTGATAAATCAATGGCACTTATCAAATCGTCAATAGATATCTTTAATGCTTTTGCCAGCAAGGCATAGCGGGAAAGCACACTCAGATTTACCAGGGTCAGTTGGCCATCGACATAAGGTGCTTGATTAAGGGTATCAAAATCTTTTTGCGAAAGGTTTAAGGCTGCTATGATGATACCGGATTTTGCCACGAGCGTTCCGGAGAGTGTATCAGGATTAGTGAAATCCGGATCAACGGGATTGGTAACCTGTTTGTTCTGAAAAAGGCTATCGTATTGGGTTGATATGGCGGGTTGGCCTTCTACCGAGTGGTCAACATAAACATGTGTATCGATCTTTGCCCACAGCGTTACTATGCTTTGGACACTTAGATTATACGAGGCTTTTAATCTTGCAATGTGAGAAATGGGGATGATTAAGTTCGTATTTACATCCCCGGTATAATCGGTAATGCCTAATGCCATGAAAGCACGGTCGAGGTCTAAAATATCCCAGCCCGTCTTTTTCCAAAGCCTGATAAATGGATTAATAGTTAAGGATGTTGGGCTCGAAGTTTGCAGTGTTAGTTCGTTAATGTCGCACGAGGTCTGGTCGGGTGTAGAAACAATTTTAATGCTTCGGTCCCCATTAACCAACGGATTAACAAAATAACATTCCAGCAATTGTAACATTTCTATATAAGATAAACCTGTTTCCGTTAAAAAGTCAGCGACCTTGCCCAGCGTAATTGGCATAGGGGTTGTACCGTTCACCAAATTCAACTCATCCGGTTGGGATAGCTGTAAATATTCTGCAGCTATGGACAGGTCATTGTATTTGGAATCGGTGTGCTGTCCATAAAATAATTCCATTAATCCGTAACGTTTAGTACCCAGTTTATCCAGATACAGCCTTGTTTCTTCCAGGGGAAGATCCAGGGGAAGGTTATAAGCCGAGTTTGCAGTCTTTAAAATATCATAAGCAGCCGTATCAACATGTTCCGGATAAGCCAAAAGCTCTTCAGCAGAGTTGGTTGTTTGAAATTCCGGATACGGATATATTGGCATGCCATTTACGATTGTGGACGAAACCGGCGCAATAGCATTTTCTAATAATTCGTTCACCAGATCGATATAAGGGAGGGGAGTATTGGTATTTTTGCAGGTGAGCAGGATCTGGACCAGATCAGGCCTGCGGGTAATGAGTTCTGTCAATACATCCGGATTGTATTTTTTAGTAATATTCAGTATATCAACAAAATAAGCAGATGGGCTGTACACCGACTGGCATTCCGTACAATCGCAATTGGTATCGCCAAACATGGATTCATAATCCGATGGGGCATCATTGGCTGAGCCATTGATTGCGTAAATGGGAACATCGTTGCGCATCTTGATACTCATGGCAAGGACCGTTGAGAGGTTATCTACCGTTTCGGCATTTTGATATATTGCGGCGGCCGTTTCCGGGCTCATGGAAGCAACATATTTCGTTGCAAACTGGGCTGGTGTGTATTTACTTACCAAAGCTGTGGCTGAGTCAATACCATCAAGGCGCAGTGCGCTTACCTGGCTATAATCGTCTGTAATTTTAGAAAGGAGGTTGATGGTGGTAAGTTCATTTTTCAAAGCCGCCTTATCTGTAATCCCTGTCTGGTTCGAAGAATCAAATAACGTATTAATGCTGTTGGTATTTAGGTCGAAGTCGACATTATTGGCAAAGAAAGTTGTTAAATCACTTTTTGTATCCTTAAAAGCGCTGCTGGTGTCCGTACTTAATTGGCTTGCAAATACGCTGGTGGGGTATAGTGATTTTACCAGTAGCGTCATTGAATTGGCGTAATTCACAGTTTTTTCTTCGGGCGTAGCACCGGTAATGCTATCAGGAAAATTGACCAGTGCACCGGTTGCCACTAATTTATCAATGCGTGTATGCCAGTCATCGAAGGTATACGTTGCAAAACCACGTAAATCATTTAAGGCAGGATTTTGTTGTTGTTCGCTAAACAACAAAGTGGTTAGCGATGGAACATAATTGGTCAGCAGGTTTAATTGCAAGGTAGATTGTATCCCTGCAATCACTTTTGGATCGGTAAAGCCAGGTTGCTGAGAAAGGGCATCCCAGAATTTTTCTGGTGTTTGTTCATTGGCCAGATATACGGAAACAAAAGTCTGTTGCTGGTCGGCATTGGGAAGTGCGGCCCCTATCACTTGTTTAAAGGCTGCGCTTTGATCATTTGACCCAGAGAGCACTGAACCAGAGGCAAGCTGGTTAAACATTTGTATTATGGAGTCTAATTGGCTTTGTATTCCCCATTTGGCAGATATAATATTTTGGTTGATGGCTTCTTTTATACCATTGACAATGCTTTCGGTTTTGATCAGCAACAGGGCATTCAAGGGTGTGGGGAACTGTAAACGGAACAATCCGTAAAAAATATCCGCAGCGATTTTGGTTTGGTTGAACAAGGTAAAAGCGATGGGCAGGAAGGCAATCCGGGTGGAATCTATACCGGTTTCACTGGCAAGAAAGCTAATATCATCCGGGTCATTTGACCGTATATCTGCCAGAGCAACTTTCTGTGGTTCCGTAAGTGGTTGTATGATTTGCACCAAAGCATCAAATTCATTCAGTTCTTTGATGGGTGTATTGTCAATCTTAAAATCGAGTACAAAATTGGCCGAAACATTAAAATAGACCGGCGACTCACCAAGCAACAAACCTGCAGCATTAAGGACCTGGATAAATATATCGGCAGTCTGGTATTCGGAGTCCACGAATTGTGCTAAATCATAACTAATTTTATAAACCCCGTTTGCATCAGTTACGACCTGCCCAAGTAATTGTTGGGTACGCAAATCTTTATCATAGGCCTGTATGGTTACATTTGGCAATGGAGCGTTAAACGCATCGTAAATAGTACCACTTAGGGTGTTGAGAATAATTATTGCCATTGTATTGTTTTTAAATGGTTTATATTCTTTTAATCATTTTTTTGCTTCTGCTATATAATTGCATTCTAGGTTGCAGGATTCGTAGCGGTCCTGCCATTGATTTCTCCTTTCGATATGGGCTTTTTCATCAAACCATATCAAAAAAGTTGATGCTGTCAAGAGTTAAGAACTGATCCCATTATTCCCTCCACTCCTTCACTGTCCAGCCCGTGAAAGGCTTGCAGTGTTAAAACACCAATGTGGCTTTGGGCAATAGCCCGTTAAGACCTGACCCTCATTTTTCCCCCTAAGTTACATTCTCCCAGTACTCAACGGCGATAAATTACTTGACTACTCGGAAGGCGAATCCCGGGAGGTGGCGGATCAGGGTTAGCGGTGAAATTTTCTAAGAGCCAATCATAAGATCCTATTGCAAATTCGTTTAATTCCCCCTTCGCATATAATTCCATTGCCTGACCTAAGACTAAGTGCGCTTGTTCTACTGTAGGGGTAAGCCCAATTGATGGCTGTAGTTTGAGCTGCTGGTTCATAAGTTGAGCTACTGGTCCATGTGGTCTTTCTTGAGATAGAACGGCATCTCTTAGGATTGATGTGTGATATGCCATGTCCCCTGATAGACCGCCGCCATTTCCACTTGGGCTACTTGGGGAAATAGGGTCTGCAGACGGTTCTACAACCACCTTGGGTTCATTCACAAGTGTGGGGTTAGGAAGTTCCCGTACTTCGATGGTACCTTTCACTATCCCATTCGCTGCCCTGGCTTCAATTGCTGCAAGTCGTCTAGCCGCAAGTCTCCCGATTGCGATCTTCCCCAGCGAAAAAAGTCCCTTAGCCATGAAGTAATAATCAATTGGTCCCAAGCCCATGTTAACCAAACCTCTTTCACCTGATGTTTGCTTTAGAACATCTCCATTTCTCCTGTAAATTGTAGTAACACGTTGACCACTTCCACCGTTAATAAGTTCATATCCAACTAAGCCGCCAATAATGCCCACTTGGTACAGTGGTTTGAGAATTACTCCTCCTTCGCTACCCCAATTTTGAATCAAGTTTGTTTTTTCAAAATCGGTTAACTCGCCGTGTGCCTTCCCTGATAGATAAGACTTAAGACCTTGTTGATTTAAGGTGCGAGTTGATACGTCATTGTAAACATATCGCGGGCCTTGATCACCTACGCTTATATCCTCAGATTCTATGCGACTTGTTAACTTATTTTCAGATCCAGGGCTAATCGGGTAATCCTCAACTATATCAGGTGTCTTGTCGTCATTACCAGTCTGATCAATGAGACAGACTGGATTCGACCGTACATAGACATAAAGGCCCAAACCCCCTTCTATTCCAACCGGGTCACAACTCAACCATCTCCCCAACCATGGCATATAATACCTTGCACTATGATATTCCAACCCTGTCTCCTCATCCCTCTCCATACCGGTATAACGATATCGTTTTGCTGCGGCTTTGATAGTAGCATTATTTGCCTGGTAAGAGGTTGTTCCATATGGATGATATTCTTCATAGTTAATTACCTGTGAAGAATCATCTAACTCAAGTGAAGCAGAACCCAGGTGGTTGTGCAATTGATACCGGACAAAACGGGTTCCGACTGTATTCATAGGAGGCGGGGCAGTGTCAGTGTTTTGTTTCACAGTCTCCACCATTACTAAACGGTGTCCTGCGTCCATAAGGCTTAACGTTTCACGTTCAAAGTTCAGGGTGTTTGCCTGGTATGTCTGGAAGGTCTCGTAACCGCCAATGTAAATACGTTCGTTCTTTAATGAAGGAGTAGCTCCTTCCTGAGCACTGTTCTCTGTTATTTTTCGGATGCGTTGCCCTTGTCCATCATACTGGTAATAGGTTGTTTCAGGGGTTCCATTACCTGGATTCACTTTCTGCTGACTACTCATTACCAATTCTTCTTTAAAGTTCCATCCCATTACCTGCAATTGAGGCATCACCAGGATAAAGCCGTGTTTGGGGTGATGGGTATAACTATAGGATTCGGTGCCAATTTCGGTGGTATTTAAACGATTGTTGGTAGTAGCGTAACTGTAGCCCCTTGTCCAGGAATTGCCTGTTGCAACATGGTTCAATGTCTTGATATTCCCTACCTCATCATATGTATATTTTTGTGTA
>CAYZNC010000056.1:0-24466 GCA_964478555.1 uncultured Bacteroidales bacterium
GATCAGGTGTTAATTAAGCTCGTAAATATATGGGAATTATCGATAAGTTATTAAATGATTATAACCTGCACAAAAAATCAAGGTTTCAAAAGCCTGCCAGCTATCCGGCACGTTTTGTTGTTCCCGATCATAACGTTTCGTGGCAAATTGAATTTCCTGAATATTTCCCTATTGAGTTCAATTCACCAGTGGTTTTGGACATCAAAACGCCCTGGGCTGACCCTTCTGACATCAACAAAATCACGCATCCGTTAGTCAGTTTCGGAAGTGTACTTAGGCTTAATGAAAAAGGCATTCCATTAAATCCGTTTGGACGAACAGGTATTACTGGCAGAGGAATATTAGGCAAATGGGGCGCCAACTTCGCAGTCGATGGCTTGATAACAACCATTCATCCTCAATCAAACACTTTCCAGGTGCTTACCATAACCCGGAAAGATACGGGCGAAACCGCTTTCCCCGGAGGCATGGTCGACCCCGGCGAAGATGTCATTGACACAAGGAACAGGGAATTGGAAGAAGAAATTTCATTGAACAGCAATGACCTGGCCAATCCTCTTTATGAAAAAATCGTTAGCAAAGGATATGTGGATGACCCGAGGAATACGGATAATGCATGGATGGAGTCAACGGTTATTCATACCCACCTATCGTATGATAAGGCCAAACAAATGCGTTTATCGGCTGGCGATGATGCCAAAGATTATAAATGGCTTGATGTTACGAAAGAAAGTATCGGTAACTTTTATGCAAGCCATGGATTGTCTTTACTCTTGGCATTAAAAGAATTGGTAAATCAAAGGGGGTTACCCATAGATGAAGTGCTACGTTCATCCTTTCATAAAACTTTTGAAGGATAATATGTTCACTATCTCCCATTCCTCTGGCATTACAGTTTAATTAAAAGCTGTAACCGTCCACCCAAACCAAGTTCGACAATTTTTTGAAGTGTCGACAAACGAACTTCTTTAAATCCAAACAACTTCGTTCCATTCGGTTAATCCTAAATCGTCTGTAATCCGTTTAAAATCGGGATTGACAACAAAGACGTCTATTTCATCAATATAACTAAAAACTTTTATCATTGACAGTTATTCATTAAGCTTGCCGATAAGGTAAAGCTAAGTCTGATTTTATTTTTTAAATATAAAATAAACCGCCAGCACTAAAAATACAAATCCAACCAAATGATTCCATTTGAACGTCATATTTTTAAATACGATCATTGCAAAGATGGCGAACACAATTAACGTAATTACTTCCTGAATAACCTTCAGTTGTACTAAGGAATACGGCCCACCATATTCCTTAAAACCTATCCTGTTGGCAGGAACCTGCAAACAATATTCAAAAAAAGCCAGTCCCCAGCTTATTAATATAATTGAAAATAATCCTAATTTACTAAACCATTTGAGTTCGTTGAATTTCAAATGACCATACCAAGCTAGGGTCATGAAGGCATTGGACAGGATTAAAAGTCCGATGGTAATAATTCCTTTCATTTGTATAAAACATTAATATATGTAAACTGACATTATATTTTTGAAAAACCTTATTTCGATTTTTTATAATTATTATGTCGCTAATTCTTTATAATCAATGGCTTCTACTATTTGAATTTAAACCAGTTCCGGCAGGAACGGCAGTATGGTAGAAACGAAAATTCCAACAATGGTTTAAAGTCCCGTAGGGACGACAGTATAAATGCATACATGCCACTAAAATAATGCCGTCCCTCCAGGACTTTAATAACTATTACATAAGACCTTAACTACCATACTGCCGTTCCTATGGAACTTCGATATTTGATTTTTCAAAGATCAAATCTTATCCTGTGTAATTCAATCTTAAAACCTCTACGACATTTCATCCTGCAACACGGCCATTTTAATAGCAGTTACAGCCGCTTCCACCCCTTTGTTTCCATGTATACCACCGGCCCGATCCTGGGCTTGTTCGAGTGTATTAGTAGTTAACACACCAAAAATTACCGGGATGTTGTACTCCAGGCTCACATTGGTAATTCCTTGTGTTACACCCTGGCATATATAAGTAAAATGAGGAGTCTCACCCTGAATTACACAACCGATGCAAATAACTGCATCCGAATCGGTATATTCCAGCATAAACTGCGCGCCTATGCTTAATTCAAAAGTTCCCGGCACTCTTTCTACCAATATATCTTCTTTATTTGCTCCGTGTTTCACCAGCGTATCCACCGCTCCTTGTGCGAGAACATCCGTAATTTCGCGGTTCCACTCTGCCACTACCAGTCCAAACTTGTAGCCTGAAGCTGAGGGAACAGCATTAATATCATAATCCGATAGACTTTTTAAACTACTTGCCATTGGTTGTTATTTTAAAAATTACAAAGTTAAAAGTTCAGGTTTATATTTTCAATACTTATGGAATAATCACAATTTTTGTCTGTACGTTAACCATGTCATAGAAAACTTTTAAATCTTTATTTAGCATACTTACACAGCCCCAAGTCAGATCGCGGTCACCCTTAAGATCCCAATCGCCTCTCCAACCGTGAATAACGATTCCACCTCCTAATTTGGTATTCTTAGTTGGGGTCAGCTTTTGTTGATTGGCTGAGATAATTTCTTCTTTTTCTTTTTGAGTTATGAATCCTTTTGCAAAACCATTATTTGCATCAACTATGTTGGGATAACTGATCCTAAGTAATGCATCTCCCAAATAAGCAGCGTACGCTCCGTAAAACGGACCTTTCGCTTTCCCGGTTATATAATACTCGCCCTCGGGAAGCCTAAGATCTCCTTCCTTCACCTTATGCCCTATGGGATTTTGACTTAGTGCAATTTCATAAGTCCTTATCAATGTACCTTTCTCATAATAATATAACTTGTATTTATTTTTAATGACTACGATTATTGCTTTCTCTTTCACCGGACAGGTCAGGGATCTGTGTTCTTTAATAAAACCGGCTGGTTCCTCATAATTTTCCTTTACCCAATCGACAGTTTTCGAGTATGAACTTGGCCAGTAGGTAACTTCGTAGTCCTTCATGGCCTCTTTCCTTATTTCACAATGTAAATGAGCCGGGTAACTACCTTCTCCGGTACCTATGGTGCCAACTTGCATCCTTTTCTCTATCCAGTCGCCTTTTTTTACCTTTATTTCATTTAGATGCGCATACAAAGAATAGCAATATTTAACTTTCCCATTTTCCAGGTATTTATGCTCAATAAACACAATTTTTCCCCAGGGGACATCAAAGTTTTTAGCCTCCAATACCTTTCCTTTACCTATGACGTATACAGGCTGCCCAAAATCGGTATTGCCTCCCCCGCTCCCATTCCAGTCAACCCCCGGATGAATGCCCAAACTATACTGTTCTGTAAATTGAGTGGCTATATACCACGAATCATAGGTTTTTCCGTCCTGGGTGGATGTGTAGCTTCCTTTTCCATCAGCATTCCCGATAGGATAATCAAATCCATCCACCAGCGAAGTATCCATAATACCAACAATATTTCCCTGGCTATTATCAGCGTGTACTACATTATTCTTGGTTTCAACTGACATACAAGACCAAAAGACAAATAGCATGTGAAAAAAAACAAATAGCAGCTTCATCGGTTTGTTAGGTTTGTTAAGCTATTGTCCCCTTCATTTCCATTTCCCTGTGCCGCAATTTAACTTCGACATCCATGGTTTTGAACTTTGTGGTAAGGTGTTGGTAGAGGTTTTCTGCAGCAAATACGGAACGATGCTGTCCGCCGGTGCAACCGAAATTAACCATCAGGTGATTAAAGCCCCGTTGCAGATATTTTTCAACTGACTGATCAACAAGACCGTAGATATTGGATAGAAAATCGTTCATTTCCTGCTCTTTGCTGAGGAATTCCTGTACAGGTTTGTCTTTCCCGGTCAGATTCTTGTATTCATCATATCTGCCGGGATTATGAATAGAACGGCAATCGAAAACAAACCCACCACCGTTGGAAGAATCATCCTGCGGAATACTCCGTTTATACGAAAAACTGTTGATGGATACCGTTAGTTTCAGGTGATTTTTGGCTAGTTGACGGATATAGTCGGATTCGGATAAATATCTCCAAACCCTTGTTAATTCGGGTAATTGCACAGGCAATTGAACATTATTCAGCAGCCACTGTAAATGATTAAGGACCAGCGGTATACTTTGCAAAAAAAGTTCTTTCTTTTCATATAGTCCGCGGAAACCATAGGCTCCCATTGCCTGCATCAATCTTATATAGACGTATCCATAGAAATGCCTGACAAATTCCTCCCGCGAAACAGGCAAATATTGGTTTAACGCAACCAGATAATGATCCAGCAATTCTTCGCGTATATCCGCCGGAAGCTTTGTTTTCGCCTCAAATAAAATGGAGGCAATATCGTAATGCAAAGCCCCTTTTCTACCTCCCTGGTAATCTATGAAGTATGGTTTATTTTCAACCATCATTACATTACGGCTTTGAAAATCGCGATACAGAAAATAATTGCAATCAGCAGTCAACAGAAAATCCACAAATACATTAAAATCATTCTCCAGCTCCTGTTCATTAAAAGGCACCTTGGCAAGTTTCAGAAAATAGTATTTAAAGTAATTCAAATCCCACATCATCGACTGCCTGTCGAAAGCATGGCGTGGATAACATAATGAATAGTCCAACCCTTCGTTTCCTATAATTTGAAATTTTGGTAACTGCTCGATGGTTTGTTTGTATGTTTGAATAAATTCAGGACGTACTTCATGAGGATAATTCAAGCTTTGGATAAAATTCAGCAAGGTTGTATCGCCTAAATCGCTGAGTAGATAAACGTCATTCTCAATGTCTTCTGCTATAATTTCAGGTACCGGTAAGGTCTTCTTGAAAAAATGTTTGGTAAAGGCCAGAAAGGCTGAATTCTCAGCTTTATCTTCATTAAACACTCCAATTATAGTATGTTTTTCACCTTTAATTCGAAAATATTGACGGTAAGAACCTGATTCGGGCATTTTTACGATTTCCCTAGGCAAATAGCCGTAACATTTTGCAAATAAATTACTTAATTTTTCTTTGGGATTTAAAATCTGCGGCATATGAATCCATTGATTATAGATACTACAAAGTAAAGTATTATCATCCGAATATCAAATGTAAAATAACTATTGTCTTCATTATGGTTTAGTTATTTTTTGTAAATTTGAATAAAAACACACATCAAATGCGTTTGGAAATTTACGGAGCAAATAACCTGAATTTCGTTGAGTTCAATATTACTGGCGATTTAGACGCGCTGCAACGTTGCGATAAGGATTCATTATACATGGATACGGAACTCTTCAACCTGTTTACGGATTGTTTTGAGAAGAGTAACAATTTATATGATTATTTCGGCCCAACCAAATACAACACCAGGAACATAGTGGTTTTATTAAATACCCTCGAGGCCAATATCAAAAAAATAGGACATATTGATAGTTATGAAGGCATCGTAGATTTTGTAGGCAGCAAATTTCTTGGGGCAAATTTTGTAATTGAGCTGGAAAAAATTGATAAGAACTGGGGATTAAATTGGGATGAATATAAAAGTAAGCTAATGGAAATCAATCAAAGTCTCATCGACCTTGTCAACCGTTGTATGGAAGATGAACGAATTCTTTGGGTTGTAGGGTATTAAAATTGTCATTTGCACTACGTGCGTCATTGTTTATAGTCATTTGCCTTCGGCGTTATTAAGCAATAACAAGAAGTTCATAACACAAGCTTATGACTTTTTACACATTAATGAGCATGAGATCTTCTTAATGCTTTGACCATTTTATAAATTACAAAAACGATTGCAACCACATTTATAACGTTCCATCCCATTATTCCTATGGACGTGATCTTATCTAAAGTTGTCATACTTCCAAAGCTCTCATA
The DNA here is from genome assembly GCA_964478555.1 of uncultured Bacteroidales bacterium. Taxonomy (GTDB): domain Bacteria; phylum Bacteroidota; class Bacteroidia; order Bacteroidales; family JAAUTT01; genus JAAUTT01. The sequence continues at coordinate 5,904 of CAYZNC010000056.1, forward strand.
AGGACCTTTACTTGAATCATAAAAATCTTCGTAATGCATAAGTAAAAGCCCAAGAACCATATACACGAAAATATCGAGAATTACTATTCCACACCCAATCAAAACATTACGGACAGTAAAAAATTTCTTCAAGTCTTGTTTTTAAAAAACGAGACCTGACAGGCTTCGGAAACCTGTCAGGTCTTTTGTATCATATTATATTATTTCTTTGTCTTATACCCACGTTCCTTGGCCATTTTTTCAAGGCGTTCCTGAAAACTCGACTTTTTTGTCGGCTTAGCTTTGCGGGCATGAATTTGGTTTAACAACTTTTCCTCGTTGATCATTCTTTTGAAAAGCTCATTCTGCCCAATTGTAATGACATTGGTGAGGAAATAATAATAAGTTAAACCCGCAGAAAAATTGTTCAGCATTACCATAAACATGACAGGCATAATATACATCATGTTTTTCATTCCTGGCATTTGCATTTCAGAAGCTGTGCCCTGACTCATTTTTATACTGATAATGGTAGCAATGGTCATCAGGATGGTAAACAAACTGATATGATCTCCGTAAATGGGTATCGTGAAAGGAAGTTTGAGAATAGAATCATAAGTAGAAAGATCCGTTGCCCAAAGGAAATGTTCGTGGCGCAACTCTATTGCTGTTGGGAATAACTTAAACATCGCAAACAGAATAGGTATTTGCAACAACATGGGCAAACATCCTCCCAACGGGTTAACACCAGCCTTTTTATAAAGTGCCATGGTAGCTTGCTGGCGTTCCATAGCTTTGTCTTTTGGTATCTTTTTATTTATTTCATCAATCTGAGGCTTCAAAACCCTCATCTTAGCCTGAGATTGATATGACTTGTACGTAAGTGGGAAAAGCGCTATCTTAATAATAATGGTAAGAATCAGGATAATGATACCATAGTTGGAAATAAATCCATTCAACCAGTTGAAAATAGGTAAAATAACGAATTTATTAATCCATAGAACAATATTACTGCCCAGGAAAACCATACTTTCAAGGCCCATATTGTAATGTTTCAACAACGCATATTTATTCGGTCCAAAATAAAAACTCATGGGAACCGAATAACCAGGCTTGCTTTCGTAATTGATGGCAATAGTAGCATTATAATGCTTAAGATATTTTGTAAAGTCAGGCATCACAGTCGATTCGAAGTTGCCATTATTAAAATTATCTCCTGCAATAAGAGCTGATGAAAAGAATTGCTGTTTAAAAGCAACCCATTTCAACTGCGTATTAATTGCCTTTTTCACTTCTTTGCCGGCACTGAATGATTCATCGTCGTCCTGGAAATGTTTTATCTGTATATTGCTGTAATTATTTTCATTCTTTGCGCCTTGTTCCTGCCTTGGCACATACATCGACCATGTTAAATCAAGGGTATTGTTATTGCGGGCTATGATACTGTCCATGTTCACAAAATTAATATTGAACTGTATCATGTAATCATTGGGCTTCATGATGTAAACGTATTCGATATACGAATTTTCTTTCGCATATAACCGCATTGCCAATGAATCTGGTGTATTCTTTACAACAACATTCTTGTTACCTCTTGCAAGCTTAAAAAAGAAATCGTTGGTGGAAATTTGCCGGTTCTCCTGAGAGAAGAAATTAAGTCCGAATTTTGTAGAATCACCATTAAATAAAACAACCGGAAGTGAATCATACCGTGTATATTGTTTCAATTCAACAGAATAAGGTCGTCCTCCCTTCGTGCTGAATTTAATCTTCAAAAGCTTGTTTTCGAGTGTATAAAATTGATTGCTATCCTTCAATGAAGAAGCAAAAGATCCAAATTCATTCAGTAACTCCTTACTTCTGATTGAATCTGAAGCTTGGTTACCAGATTTATATTTAATTGTATCTCTTTGTTGCTGTTTTGCAGGTTCTTGTTGCTGAACATATGCTAAAGAATCCTGTTTCCTTTGAGCAGGCGTTTTCTGCTGTTTAGGAAACAAAGTACCCCAAAGTATTAGAATTCCGACAATAATAACCAACCCGATAATTGAACTTCTATCCATGTTAATATATTGAATAATAATTTAATACGTAAATAATAATAAAATCCTTTTTTGCAGCCACAAAGCTATAAAAAAGGATTAAAAAAAATGAGATTAAATCTTTTAACTTGCTTTATAATTCATGGCAGCCTTAACAAATGCCACAAATAATGGGTGTGGATTGATAACAGTACTGCTATATTCCGGATGGAACTGAACCCCCACAAACCAAGGATGAGATGGTATCTCAACAATCTCCACAAGGTTGGTTTCAGGATTAACGCCTGCTGCTATCATTCCTGCCTTTTCGAATTCACAAAGGTATTCGTTGTTTAACTCATACCGATGACGATGGCGCTCCGAAACCTGAGTGGTACCGTAGGCTTCAAATGTTTTGGTTTTTTCTTTTACCACACAGGGATATGAGCCTAATCTCATAGTCCCGCCTTTTTCGGTAACATCTTTCTGTTGTTCCATAAGATCGATTACCGGATAAGGAGTTGTATGGCTCATTTCTGTAGAATGAGCATTGGCAAATCCTAATTTATGTCTGGCGAATTCTATCACTGCAACCTGCATTCCCAAGCAAATTCCAAAATATGGAATTTTCTTTTCTCTTGCATATTGGGCGGTGAGTATTTTACCATCAATGCCTCTTTCTCCAAAACCAGGAGCCACAACAATACCTGAATAACCTTTAAGCAATTCCTCCAGGGAACTTTCATTAATTGTTTCGGAGTGGATAGAAACCAAGGTTACTTTACACTCGTTTTTTGCACCGGCATGAATAAAGGATTCGATAATGGATTTATATGCATCGGGCAATTCAACATACTTACCTACCAATGCAATTCTTACTTGATGTTTGGGATGTTCAAGTTTTTTAAGAAACTCCTTCCAATCGGTAAGTTTTGGAGGATCGCTGATGGGTAATTGTAACTTTTTTAATGCGGTAATATCAAGCTTTTCTTTTTGCATAAGAATAGGCACCTCATAGATTGTGGATACATCTATGGATTCAATTACCGAATGACTATCCACATTACAGAACAAAGCAACCTTCCTGCGTAGATCTTCGGAAAGTGTCTTTTCCGTGCGAAGAACAAGAATATCAGGTTGTACTCCATTTTCAAGCAATGCTTTAACAGAATGCTGTGTAGGTTTCGTCTTTAATTCGCCAGATGCAGCAAGATAAGGAACTAACGTAAGATGTATCACCAGAGAGTTTGCAATCCCAAGTTCCCAGCGAAGTTGACGTACAGCTTCGATGTAGGGCAACGATTCAATATCACCCACCGTTCCTCCTATTTCGGTAATTACCACATCAAATTTGTGGGCGGAGCCAAGGAGTTTAATACGGCGTTTTATCTCATCTGTAATATGTGGGATAACCTGAACTGTTTTACCAAGATAATCGCCACGCCTTTCTTTATTAATAACCGTCTGGTAAATACGACCGGTAGTAATATTATTGGCCTGAGATGTAGGTGTACCTAAAAATCGCTCATAATGCCCCAAATCGAGATCTGTTTCAGCCCCATCAACAGTAACATAGCATTCGCCATGTTCGTATGGATTTAACGTTCCCGGATCTACATTAATGTAAGGATCTAGTTTTTGGATTGTTACGGAATACCCCCTGGCTTGCAATAATTTAGCCAGTGAAGCGGAAATAATACCTTTCCCTAATGACGAGGTCACGCCCCCGGTCACAAATACGTATTTAGTTGAATTCAAGCCTATGTAAAATTAGTGTTTACTTCAGTTTCAAGTTTCAAGTTCAGATTTACAAAGTTAAATTTGAAACTTTGCACTATTCTTCTTCTTCATCCATGCTATCGATCAAGCGGACTTTTTCTTCGAGAATTTTAATTTCATCCTTTCCCTGTTGGATTTTACGCTGCACATCGGCAATCATAGATTCCGCATTTTTCGATTTGGCAAAAAACCCAATATTGTTCTCCCAAACCACAATATCATTTTCAAGTTGTTTCAGCTTACTGATATATTTGTCTCGCTCCATCAAAATCTTTCGCTCTCCTTTAGGCTTAACCGAAAGATTTTCAATCTTGTTTTTAAATTTCAAAAGGTTTTTCCGCGATTCATCTACATTGAGGTTGTCAAAATGCTTATTAATTGCATCGCGATATTTTTTTTGTATTTCTTCTTTGAACTTAAGCGGCACAAAACCAATTTCGCTCCAGCGATGCTGAAAGCCCTTTAAAACTTCAAAGTTTTTTTCCGGATCGTCGCCAACAACAAATGCCTCAATTTCTGCAATGAGATCAATTTTCTGTTTATAATTATCTTCATACTGCGAATCTATGCTATTGTAATGCTGCGATTTACGATTAAAGAAATGATCACAGGCAGTGCGAAAACGTTTCCATATTTGATCGGAATGTTTTCTGGGAACCGGTCCTATCTCTTTCCACCTTTTTTGTAATTTTATGAGATCTTCCGTAGAGGCTTTCCATTCTGCACTTTCCATTAAAGATTCGGCCTGTATACAAAGATCGGTCTTTAATTGCAGATTATTCAGATGTTCTTCCTTGCTATGGGCAAAAAATTCACGCTTACGCGAAAAGAAATTGTCGCAAGCCACACGAAACCTACTATATATCTTGTTGTTATCTTTTTTGGGAGTGAAGCCTATGGTACGCCAAATCTTCTGGAGTTCAACCATCTCCTGATAGTGCTGTTCCCATTCTTTGGCAGTTTTTATCTCGATATTACTTAGTTCTTCAGCTCGTTCACAAAGAAGCGTCTTAGATTCCAGATTTTTTTTCTGAAGATCCTTTAATTTTTCATAATACTCCTGGTGTTGCTTGTTAACTTTTGAGGTAATGGTTTTAAACCGTTCCCAAATTTCAGTTTTCATTTCCTGGGGAACAGGTCCAATTTCACGCCACTCCTCATGAAGTTTCTGTAAAACATTAAACGCTTTAAGGATCGAGGATTCCAAAAGAAGGGATTCTGCTTTTTCACAAAGTAAAACCTTAGCTTCCAGATTTTTCTTAAGGTCTAAATCCCTGAGTTCCTTGTTTATTTTAATAAAATCGTAAAATATTTCAACGTAATGGTGGTAGGTGTCCCACATATCTTTTAGGTTCTGCTGTGGAACCACACCTATTGAACGCCAGCGATTTTGAAGTTCACGGAATTGCTGGAATGTATCATTAATAGATTCCTTCCGGTTGATGAGATCTTTGATTTCATCAATTATTTTATATTTTTCCTGAAGATTAGTCCGCTTATCGGCTTCAATCTTATGATTAAAATCAGCTTTAAGCTCACGGTATTTTTTTAAAAGTTCCTTTAAACGCTCTTCAAGTGGATCAGACTCTGGGGCTACTGGCTCTAATTCACCTTTCTCTTCTGCTTCCAGGCGTAACTTATCAAAATCTGCCTTATGCTTTTTATAAAAGTTGCTTCTGATAATTTCGACATGGTAACGAATTTTCTCAAACGGCTCAGTTGCAACCAGGTGAGCGAGTTTTTGAATTAACTCCTCCTTAGAATATTGCGTGTAATCTTCAACGGGTTTATTAGCATCATCTGCATGTTCAATCGATTCATCAATATTGCTCGGGTCGAAATTAATTTCATCATCTTCAGTTTCATCCGAATGATGAGTAAGCTCAATTTCTTCAGTAGACTGAGAGGGAGACTGGTCCGATACTTCAACCTCAGTTTTGGCAGGGGAAACATCTTGCGTATTTTCGGCCGCATTGGGATCACGGTCGAATTGTTCATTCTGAACAGAGTCATTATAGTCAATGGGTTCCATTACAAAGCATTTAGACAAAATTAAGATACGAAAATATACAATTGAACGGTAATACTCAAAGATTTTAGGTAAATAATCTTTGCTCAATAACAATACAATAAATATTAAACCAAATTAATATAGTCGTACACGTGGATCAAGCAATGAATAAACAATATCAACCAATAAATTAATTACAATAAAAATGATAGAAATTGTTAAAACACACCCCAGCACCAAAGGTAAATCATAATTATTAAGTGCGTCTACAATCACATAACCTAATCCTTTCCATGCAAAAATATATTCTACAAAGACAACACCAGCCATCAGTGATGCAAACCAACCTGAAATTGCTGTTATCACCGGGTTTAAAGCATTTTTAAGCGCGTGTTTAAAAACCACCTGTTGTTCGCTTAATCCTTTTGCTCTTGCAGTTCGGATATAATCCTGGGAAAGCACATCAAGCATAGAATTGCGGGTTAATTGTATAAACACTGATAATGGCCGGATCCCTAAAGTGAATGCCGGCAGAATCAAATTTTTCCATTCCATGTGTAGACCATTGCCAAAGTCGTCCATTACTACTAAATTTCCTGTAAGGTTCAAGCCTGTATACTTTCCTAACAAAAAAGCAAAAACCCAGCCAATTAGAATGGCAGCAAAAAAAGAAGGAAGGGACATGCCAAGTGTTGAAAAAACCAGGAAGACTCTGTCGTACCATGAATCCTTGAACAATGCGGCCAATATGCCCAACAGAATACCAACAAATGTAGCAAAAGCAATAGCCGAAAAAGCAAGAATCATCGTGTTGGGAAGTGTTTCCAAAATGATGTCGGCAACATTTTTTTTACTTTGAAAGCTTCTGCGTAAATAAGGTAATTTTAAAACTAAACTCCGATGGCTTCCTAATTTAAGCAACGTAAAGCCCTTATAAATTTTATGATCGAAATAGAAAAAGCTTTTTACATCAACAGTTTCGTGAAATGACAATGGCGATAGATCGTTGATGGATTTTATGTACCGAACCCCTTTTGGTTGATTGAGTCCTAAATCCTGACGGATAATTGCAAGGGAAGTAGAATCCGAACGTTGCCCAAGCGTTAGCATAGCTGAATCACCCGGGAGATATGTAAATACTAGAAATATGAGGGAAACTACTCCCCATAAAATAAGAATGCCGTACAGAAGTTTTTGAAGAAGATATCTAAGCATTTATAGGCAAAACACAAAATTAATATTTTTAGGGAGAAGTTGTAAGTGTCTAAAATTTCCCAAAACTAAAAAACAATCTGAAATGATTAAAGTTAAAAAGAAAACGCTGAAATTTTAGTGACTTTAAGACCTCAAAGGTTTTGAAAACCTTTGAGGTTGCATTCTATTTGAGAGTTCCATCTAATCCAGACCTTCATAAAGCAAAAACGCCCCGAAGTTCGGAGCGTTTCTGTTAAATTCTTTAAAGTTATGCTTGAGCGGCAGGGCCGCCAAAATTCATTGGGATGACACCTGGTCCAAAGCCTTCAACATTTTTAATAGGACCATTAATTGCCTCGTATTTGGCTATATTCTCCTTAAGCGCAAATAATAATCGTTTTGCATGCTCAGGAGTGAGAATAATCCTCGATTTCACTTCCGCTTTTGGAACACCAGGCATGATCCTGACAAAATCAACCACAAATTCAGATGAGGAATGTGTTATAATAGCCAGGTTGCTGTATATTCCCTGCGCGATATCTTCTTTTAGCTCAATGTTGATCTGATTGGCTTCATCCTTTTCTTGCATAGCTTTTATTTTATATTAATTGCGGGTTACAAGCCTTACCTGCAACCCGCAATTTATTTAATTAGTATCTTCTTCCACAACTTCTTCCTCTTCAAGTGAGGATCTCTTCACATTCACCAGTTTTTCGTAGTCTTCCATTGAGCCTACTACTAAACGGGAATATTCACGAGCTCCTGTTCCAGCAGGAATTAAGTGTCCAACCAATACATTTTCTTTCAAACCTTCAAGCGTATCTACCTTACCATAAATAGCAGCTTCATTCAGCACCTTCGTGGTTTCCTGGAATGAGGCAGCAGACAAGAAGCTCTGTGTTTGTAATGCGGCCTTAGTTATACCTTGTAATACCTGGCATGAAGTAGCCGGTACGGCATCACGAGCTTCTATAGATTTAGCATCACGTCTTTTCAGCAGTGAATTATCATCGCGAAGTTTACGAGCCGTTATAATCATACCGGGACGAAGAGGTGAGTCGCCTGCCTCTATTACAACCTTCTTCCCATAGATATAATCATTTTCGTCCATAAATTCCCACTTGTCAACAACTTGTTTTTCGAGGAATTTAGTATCGCCTGGATCCACGATTTCAACTTTACGCATCATCTGGCGTACAATAACCTCAAAATGCTTGTCGTTGATCTTAACACCCTGCATACGGTATACTTCCTGAACTTCATTTACGATGTATTCCTGAACTGCTGTAGGTCCTTTGATAGCCAAAATGTCAGAAGGTGTTATAGCACCATCAGAAAGTGGCGTACCTGCTTTCACGTAGTCATTTTCCTGAACAAGGATTTGACGTGACAGTGGTACAAGATATTTCTTTATTTCACCACTCTTTGAAGTAATAGTAATTTCACGATTACCTCTTTTTACTTTTCCAAAAGATACTTCGCCATCAATTTCCGACACTACAGCTGGGTTTGACGGGTTACGAGCTTCGAATAACTCAGTTACACGTGGCAAACCACCCGTGATATCACCTGTTTTACCAACAGCGCGAGGAATCTTTACAAGAATATCACCAGCATTTACACTGTCGCCTTCATTAATTACGATATGTGCGCCAACAGGTAAGTTGTAAGATTTATGGACATCACCCGCAACGATCTTAATCATCGGGTTCTTGGTCTTATCCCTCGACTCAATGACTACCTTTTCGCGATATCCTGTTTGCTCATCTGACTCATCACGGAAAGTAATACCGTCAATTAAAGCATCAAACTCAACTTTACCTGCTATTTCCGATATGATAACTGCATTATATGGATCCCACTCACAAATCATGGTCCCTTTTTTCACAGTTTCACCATTATTCACATAAAGTTTAGAGCTGTACGGAATATTATGCGTTGAGAGTGTGATATTGGTGTTTTTGTCTATAATTCTCATTTCAGCCAAACGACCGAGAACAATATTGTATTTCTTACCATGTTCATCAGTACGTTCGATAAAACGTAATTCTTCAATTTCAACAACACCGTCGTATTTTGTTATAATATTTGATTCTGTTGTAATATTCGATGCAGTACCACCCACGTGGAATGTACGCAATGTAAGCTGCGTACCAGGTTCACCGATGGACTGAGCAGCAATTACACCTACTGACTCGCCAAATTGGACCATGCGACCTGTAGCCAGGTTGCGGCCATAACATTTGGCACAAACACCCTTTTTAGATTCGCAGGTAAGTACCGAGCGAATTTCAACTTGTTCAATAGGAGACTCTTCTATTTGCTGAGCAATATCCTCAACAATTTCATCACCTGAAGCAACAATCAATTTGCCCGTAAGCGGATGATAAACATCATGAACAGCTGTACGGCCAAGGATTCTTTCAAAAAGTGATTCAACGGTTTCTTCGTTATTCTTGATTGCAATAGCCACCAAGCCGCGCAAAGTACCACAGTCAGTTTCTGAAATAATAACATCCTGTGAAACGTCGACCAAACGACGGGTAAGATAACCAGCATCTGCTGTTTTCAAGGCTGTATCGGCCAAACCTTTACGAGCACCGTGCGTTGATATAAAGTATTCAAGAACCGAAAGTCCCTCTTTGAAGTTAGAAAGAATAGGGTTCTCAATAATTTCAGAGCTAGATGCAGTCGATTTTTGAGGTTTTGCCATAAGACCACGCATTCCTGAAAGCTGGCGAATCTGTTCTTTCGAACCACGAGCTCCTGAGTCAAGCATCATATATACAGGATTGAAACCTTGCTTATCTTTCGAAAGCTTGTTCATCAGAATATGCGTCAGTTTCGCATTGGTATGTGTCCAAATATCGATTATCTGATTGTAACGTTCATTGTTTGTGATGAAGCCCATGTTATAGTTGCTTAGCACTTCATCTACCTGAGTATACCCTTCTTGAACAAGTATCTCTTTTTCAGCGGGTACAAGTACATCATCAAGGTTGAATGACAAACCACCGCGGAAGGCCATCTGGAATCCAAGGCTCTTAATATCATCAAGGAATCTCGCTGTACGGGCAGTTCCCGATTTTTTTAATACTTTACCAATAATATCGCGTAGCGATTTCTTGGTCAGGATTTCGTTGATATATCCAACTTCTTTTGGAACAAGTTCATTAAAAATAACACGTCCCACAGAAGTTTCAATAATCTTATTAATAGGCTTATCGTCCTCATAGGTATCGATACGAACCTTAATTACGGCATGAAGATCAATCATGCGCTCGTTGTATGCGATAATTACTTCTTCCGGAGAATAGAAAATTTTACCCTCACCTTTCACTATAATGTCAGCGGTTCCTTTTCTTGATTTGGTAATATAATATAAACCAAGTACCATGTCCTGTGAAGGAACGGTAATAGGAGCGCCGTTAGCTGGGTTAAGGATGTTATGAGAAGCCAACATTAAAATCTGAGCTTCCAACACTGCGGGATTTCCAAGAGGCACGTGAACAGCCATTTGGTCACCATCAAAGTCGGCATTGAAGGCAGTACAAACCAAAGGGTGAAGTTGAATAGCTTTACCTTCGATAAGTTTAGGTTGAAAAGCCTGTATACCTAAACGGTGCAATGTAGGAGCACGGTTTAGCATTACCGGGTGACCTTTGAGTACGTTTTCAAGGATATCCCATACCACGGGATCTTTTCTATCTACAATTTTCTTGGCAGATTTTACAGTCTTTACAATACCTCTTTCAATCAACTTACGAATGATAAAAGGTTTGTATAACTCTGCAGCCATATCTTTAGGTAAACCACACTCGTGAAGTTGAAGTTCAGGACCTACAACGATTACAGAACGTGCTGAATAATCCACACGTTTACCGAGAAGATTCTGACGGAAACGACCTTGTTTACCTTTCAAACTGTCGCTTAATGATTTTAAAGGACGGTTGGAGTCGGTTTTAACTGCATTCGATTTCCTTGAATTATCAAAAAGTGAATCAACAGCTTCCTGGAGCATACGTTTCTCATTTCGAAGAATTACTTCAGGCGCTTTGATTTCGATAAGTCTTTTTAAACGATTATTACGGATAATAACCCTGCGATAAAGGTCATTTAAATCCGAGGTAGCAAAACGACCGCCATCGAGGGGAACCAAAGGACGTAATTCCGGTGGAATAACGGGAATTACTTTTAATATCATCCACTCTGGTTTGTTAACCGTTTTGGATTCCCTAAATGCCTCAACAACATTAAGTCTCTTTAAAGCTTCGCTTTTACGCTGTTGAGAAGTTTCGGTGCTTGCCTTGTGACGAAGATCATAAGATAATTCGTCGAGGTTAATACGTTGCAGAAGTCTAAATAAAGCTTCTGCGCCCATATCCGCTATAAATTTATTTGGATCGCTATCGTCAAGATATTGATTATCCTTAGGTAAGGATTCCAGAATATCGAGATATTCTTCCTCGGTGAGAAAATCGAGGTATTTTGTACCTTCTGCTGCCTTTACACCTGGATTTATTACTACGTAACGTTCGTAATAAATAATAGCATCAAGCTTTTTAGTAGGTAATCCAAGCAAATATCCTATTTTATTAGGAAGTGAACGGAAATACCAAATATGAGCAACAGGTACAACCAATTGAATATGCCCCATGCGTTCGCGACGAACTTTCTTTTCAGTTACTTCTACACCACAACGGTCGCAAACAATACCCTTATAACGAATACGTTTGTATTTACCGCAGTGACACTCATAATCTTTAACAGGACCGAATATTCTTTCGCAGAATAAACCGTCGCGTTCAGGCTTGTAAGTACGATAATTAATGGTTTCTGGCTTTAATACCTCACCACTGGAACGTTCCAACACTTCCTCCGGCGACGCCAGGCCAATAGAGATTTTTGTAAAGGTGGATTTTACTTTATTCTCTCTTCTATATGACATACAGTTATAATTTATTCGTTATTTAAAATAATTATTAGAACCAAGCTTCAAGAACCAAGAACCAAGATTTTTAATTTCTTGCCTCATGGTTCTTGGCTCTTGGCTCTATACTTACTGAAGATTAATACTCAAACCTAGTCCGCGTAGCTCGTGCAACAATACGTTGAACGATTCCGGAATACCAGGTGTTGGCATAGGATCTCCCTTTACAATAGCTTCGTAAGTTTTTGCTCTTCCAATCACATCGTCAGATTTGACGGTAAGAATTTCCTGTAAGATATTGGAAGCTCCAAAAGCTTCTAGTGCCCATACCTCCATCTCACCAAAACGCTGACCACCAAATTGTGCTTTACCACCAAGTGGTTGTTGTGTAATAAGGGAGTAAGGTCCGATTGAACGGGCATGCATCTTATCGTCTACCATGTGACCGAGCTTGAGCATATAAATTACACCTACCGTAGCAGGTTGGTCAAACCGTTCTCCTGTTCCACCATCGTACAGGTAAGTCTTACCATATCTTGGTAAACCAGCCTTATCTGTCCAATGGTTAATCTCATCAATGGAAGCTCCATCAAAAATTGGAGAGGCAAATTTAACACCAAGTACCTGTCCAGCCCATCCGAGAACTGTTTCATAAATCTGTCCGAGGTTCATACGAGATGGCACACCCAACGGATTCAAAACAATATCGACAGGACTTCCGTCTTCGAGGAATGGCATATCTTCTTCACGCACAATCCTTGAAACGATACCTTTGTTACCATGTCGCCCGGCCATCTTATCACCAACTTTAACTTTACGTTTTTTGGCAATAAATACTTTGGCTAACTGAATGATTCCTGCAGGTAGCTCATCGCCAATGGTTACATTGTATTTCTTACGTTTGTAAACAGCGTCGATTTCTTTATATTTAATCAAATAGTTATTAAGCAACTCTTTGATCTGGTCATTTTTCTGTTTATCAGTGGTCCATTTACCAGGATTGATGTTTTCATAATCCAGATCCTGTAATTGTTTCAGGGTAAATTTAGCTCCTTTCCCAATGACTTCCACATTGTTATAATCCTTTACACCCTGCGATGTTTTGCCATTTACAAGGGCAAACAGTTTATCGATAAGACGAATTTTTAAATCGGAAGCATTACGTTCAAATTCGTCTTCAATTTTCTGAAGGAGAACTTTTTCCGACGTTTTACCTTTCTTATCTTTTACCGCTCTGGAAAATAACATTTTATCCACCACAACACCATATAATGATGGGGGTGCCTTTAAAGATGCATCCTTAACATCGCCCGCCTTATCTCCAAAGATGGCTCTTAAAAGTTTTTCTTCGGGTGAAGGATCCGATTCTCCTTTTGGCGTAATTTTACCAATCAGAATGTCTCCTGGCTCCACATGCGCACCAATCCGGATTAATCCGTTTTCGTCAAGATTACGTGTAGCCTCTTCGCTGACATTTGGGATATCGGAAGTAAGTTCTTCCAAACCACGTTTTGTATCGCGAACCTCCAGTAAATATTCATCAATATGAACAGATGTGAAGATATCCTGGCGTACAACTTTTTCTGAAATTACAATAGCATCCTCAAAATTATATCCTTTCCAAGGCATGAATGCAACACGCAGATTTCGTCCTAAGGCGAGTTCTCCAACGTTTGTTCCATAACCTTCCGTAAGAATATCCCCTTTTTTAACCCGCTGGCCTTTCTTTGCTATAGGTTGAAGGTTTAAACAAGTATTTTGATTCGTCTTTTTGTATTTTGGTAATTTATATCGTTTAATATCATCGTCGAAACTGAGAAACCTTTGTTCATCGGTACGATCGTATTCCACAACGATTTCATTAGCGTCAACGTATTTAATTACGCCTTCGCCTTCGGCGGCAACCATCAAACGCGAATCCTGCACCACGCTTCCTTCTATGCCAGTTCCCACAATTGGAGCTTCTGGCTTTAAAAGAGGTACTGCCTGGCGCATCATGTTCGAACCCATAAGGGCACGGTTTGCATCATCGTGCTCAAGGAACGGAATTAATGATGCTGCTATAGAAGCAATCTGGTTGGGTGCAACGTCTATCAACTGTACAGTTTCTTTTTCCGAGAAAGGAAAATCACCATTGTACCTTGACTTTATTCTGAGATCTGCAAATTCACCACCCTCACTCATTTCAGCATTTGCCTGCGCTATAATTTTCGATTCTTCTTCTTCAGCACTTAAATAAACAATACCCTCTTCAGTAAGTTCAACTTTACCGTCACTAACTTTCCGGTAAGGTGTTTCAATAAAGCCGAGCACATTTATTTTAGCATATACACAAAGAGAAGAAATAAGACCAATGTTAGGGCCTTCAGGTGTTTCTATCGGACAAAGACGACCATAGTGTGTATAGTGAACGTCGCGAACTTCAAAACCGGCTCTTTCTCTTGATAAACCACCAGGTCCAAGTGCAGACATACGTCTTTTGTGAGTCATCTCACTCAATGGATTTGTTTGATCCATGAACTGTGACAACTGGTTGGTACCAAAAAATGAATTAATAACCGAGGATAAAGTTTTAGAATTGATCAGATCGATAGGCGTAAATACCTCATTATCCCTGACATTCATACGCTCACGAATGGTACGAGCCATACGAGCCAAACCAACACTAAACTGATTTGCTAATTGTTCTCCAACAGTACGAACACGACGATTACTTAAATGGTCGATATCATCCACGTCCGTTTTCGAATTGATCAGCTGGATCAGATACTTGATAATTGCGATTATATCTTCCCTGGTAAGTACTTTAACTTCCATAGGAAAATTTAATCCAAGTTTTTTATTTATTCTGTATCGTCCTACATCGCCCAGATCGTAACGTTTATCTGAGAAGAATAATTTATCAATTACGTCACGAGCAGTAGCTTCATCAGGTGGTTCCGAATTACGCAACTGACGATATATATGTAAAACTGACTCTTTTTCTGAGTTACATGGGTCCTTCTGTAAAGTGTTGTAGATAATAGCATAATCAGAAAGATTCTGATTTTCTTTATGCAGAAGGATAGTCTGAGCGCCGGAATCTACGATCATGTCGATATGATCGTTTTCTATCACAGTTTCGCGGTCAATTACTATTTCGTTACGTTCAATGGATACCACTTCACCGGTATCTTCATCAACGAAATCTTCAATCCATGATTTA
Source organism: uncultured Bacteroidales bacterium (assembly GCA_964478555.1). GTDB lineage: Bacteria > Bacteroidota > Bacteroidia > Bacteroidales > JAAUTT01 > JAAUTT01. The sequence continues at coordinate 21,023 of CAYZNC010000056.1, forward strand.
AGAACGCGGGCTGCAAGTTTGCGACCCACTACTTTTTTTAAACCGGTTTTTGAAACCTTAAACTCATCGGCTAATCCAAAGATCTCTAAAATATCTTTATCACTTTCATAACCTATAGCTCTCAACAATGTAGTAACAGGTAATTTTTTCTTACGATCTATGTAAGCGTACATAACATTGTTGATGTCAGTAGCAAATTCAATCCACGATCCTTTAAATGGAATAATACGAGCTGAATACAGCTTGGTTCCATTAGCATGGACGCTCTGACCAAAAAACACACCGGGTGAACGGTGTAACTGAGAAACGACTACTCGCTCAGCACCGTTAATAACAAACGACCCTTTTGGAGTCATATAAGGAACAGTTCCCAGATAAACATCCTGGATAACCGTATCAAAATCTTCGTGCTCCGGGTCTGTACAATAAAGTTTGAGTTTTGCCTTTAATGGCACTGAATATGTCAATCCCCTGTCGATACATTCGTCAATAGTGTATCTTGGAGGATCAATAAAATAATCAATAAACTCTAATACAAAATTATTGCGGGTATCGGTGATGGGAAAATTCTCTGCAAAGACTTTATACAACCCCTCGCTTCTGCGATTTTCGGGACTTGTATCAATTTGGAAAAAGTCATAGAACGACTTCAATTGTACTTCCAGAAAATCAGGATAAGCCATCGGCTTTTTCATGGAAGCGAAACCTATTCTTTCAAGCGTTTTAGATGACATGTATGTAAAGGATTAATTGAACTTAAACCAACAATAATAATAAGGCATAGAATCCCATGAACGGGATCCTAGGCCTGAAAAATCATTTTGACGTAAAAGTCAGGTTATTTAAGTTCAACTTCTGCTCCTGCTTCTACTAATTGGGCTTTAATTGATTCTGCTTCCTCTTTCGATACACCTTCTTTTACTGGTTTTGGAGCTGCGTCAACTAATTCTTTAGCTTCCTTTAAACCGAGTGAAGTGATCTCTTTAACTAATTTCACAATCTGTAACTTAGCGCCACCGGCTGCTTTTAAAATTACATCGAAAGTAGTTTTTTCAGCAGCAACTGCTACATCAGCAGTGGCTGGACCTGAGGATATCGCTACAGCTGCAGCAGGCTCAATACCATATTCGTCTTTTAATATCTTTGCTAATTCGTTTACTTCTTTAACTGTTAAATTAACCAGTTGATCTGCAAAAGCTTTTAAATCTGCCATTTTGTTTATTTATTTAAAATAATTTATTTATTTATTCTCTCTCTGATAATGTCTTTACGATGCCGGCAATTTTTCCACCACCGGATTGTAAAGCTGAAATTACATTCTTAGCTGGCGATTGTAACAGACCGATAATCTCACCGATAACTTCGTTTTTCGATTTGATGTTAACCAGTGCGTCTAATTGATCTTCGCCAACATATACAGATTCCTGAACATACGCTGCTTTCAAAACAGGTTTTTTATGTTTCTTGCGGAACTCCTTAATGAGTTTGGCAGGAAGATTAGCTGTTTCGGTAAACATAATCGATGTAGGATTCTCGAGTACACCAAAAAGTTCATCGTACTTTCCGTTGCTATTTTCAAACGCTTTCTTCAAGAGCGTATTTTTAACAACTTCCAGTTTGATTTCTTTTTCAAAACATTTCCTTCGTAAAGCAGTAGTATCAGCTGCATTAAGCTCAGAAATATCAGCCAGATAGAAGTTACTACTACTGTCTAATTTTTCGATCAGGCTTTTGATAATTTTATCTTTGTCTTCTTTGTTCATGATTTTAAAGTCATTCAAAATTAAAATTAAGCCTCAACCGATTTGGTATCAACTTTTAATCCAGGACTCATGGTACTGGAAATATAAACACTTTTAAGGTAAGTACCTTTGGCGGCTGTAGGTTTAAGTTTAATAATCATGGTCATAAACTCTTTGGCATTCTCTATAATTTGGTCGGCTGAAAAAGAAACTTTGCCGATTGAAGAGTGAATAATTCCGAATTTATCAACTTTAAAATCAATTTTACCCATTTTTACTTCTTTAACTGCTTTACCCACTTCAAGTGTAACTGTTCCACTTTTAGGGTTAGGCATTAAACCACGAGGACCAAGTACACGTCCTAAAGCTCCTATTTTAGCCATTACAGAAGGCATAGTGATAATAACATCTACATCCGTCCAACCACCTTTGATCTTTTCGATATAATCATCGAGACCAACAAAGTCAGCGCCTGCAGCCTTTGCTTCTTCTTCCTTATCGGGAGTACAAAGTACCAACACACGTGTAACTTTTCCTGTTCCGTGGGGTAGGGTTACTATACCACGTACCATCTGATTGGCTTTCCTGGGATCAACTCCCAGACGCACATCTAAATCAATAGAAGAGTCGAACTTAGTTGAAGAAATATCCTTCAATACCGTTGCAGCTTCAGTTAATTTGTATAATTTATTAGCTTCTATTTTCTGTAATGCTAACTTCCTTTTTTTAGTCAGTTTTGCCATTTTTTGCGAATAATTTTATTTATTTATTGAATGGAGCTGTACCTTCAACGGTAATACCCATGCTTCGCGCAGTTCCGGCCACCATGCTCATGGCTGACTCAATGGTAAATGCATTTAAATCCTGCATTTTTTCCTGAGCTATGCTTTTCACCTGATCCCAGTTTACTGAGCCAACCTTTTTACGGTTAGGTTCATTTGACCCTGATTTTAGTTTGGAAACCTCAAGTAACTGAATTGCCACCGGAGGAGTTTTTGTAACAAAGTCAAACGATTTGTCGGCGTAAACAGTAATAATAACAGGTATAACTTTACCTGCTTTTTCCTGAGTTCGAGCATTGAACTGTTTGCAAAACTCCATAATATTTACGCCCTTAGAACCAAGAGCCGGACCAACTGGTGGAGAAGGGTTTGCTGCGCCTCCTTTGATCTGCAGTTTAATTAATCCGCTTACTTCTTTTGCCATGTTATTTACATTTTTTGTGATAGTTATCTGTGGAAGCAGAATCGCTATCGGATTATATTAAGTGCGTAACATTCTGATAAATGCGCAAGTTATTCCTTTTCAACTTGCATAAAGCTAAGTTCCAGCGGCGTTTTACGTCCGAAGATCTTAACCATAACTTTGAGCTTTTTCTTTTCCTCGTTGACCTCTTCGATCACACCCGTAAAGCTGTTAAATGGTCCATCGATAACCTTTACAGTTTCACCCACAAAGAAAGGTATATTCAGTTCCTCATCGCTTGCCGAAAGTTCATCAACTTTACCTAAAATCCGATTAACTTCGGTCTGACGCAATGGAACAGGCTCATCATTTTTACCTCCCAAAAATCCTACAACGTTTGGAACATTCTGGAGAATATGAGGAATCTCTCCGACTAAAGCTGCCTCAATAAGTATATAACCAGGAAAATAATTTCTTTCCTTGCTGATTTTTTTCCCATTTCTGATCTGATATACCT
>CAYZNC010000057.1:0-24080 GCA_964478555.1 uncultured Bacteroidales bacterium
GGTTTAGTTGTCGGCATATGCTTATTGCCGCTACCATCGGTAGGGTATGCTCCCATATCTTTATTCAGCGGCATGGACGTGCCTATTGCATAAAAGGGAACATTAGCACTCATAGTACCGGAGCCAATGGCCGCCGAACCTGCTGCCAGCGAAGGAACATTATTGTCTAGTAAATCGGCTGTAATATCCGAATCCCAATGAGTAAACACAGAACCGCAAGCCGTAAGACCTGCACCTATTTTGTCGGTTGACTGAACTTTACCAGCTGAAAGAGGAATATACGGATTATTCGTAAATGAATCTGTTTTATTAGCAGCCGCTTCGTAGTACATATAAATGAGATCATTACCATACCGGCAATTCATGGTATCCGCTTTTTTGGTAATATTGATACCGTTCCGGCAACCTACGATGACATTGTTGTAAATGGTGGCTGCCGAAAACTGATCGACTAAAATTGCCGAAGAAAGTTCACCCACCTTACGCCAATTACCATTGATAATCGTATTATTATAAATATTAAATTTCGTTTCGGGTGATAAAACGGTTTTACCAGTATTCAATTTTATACCGCTGTTAGCAGAGTTCCAAATGTAGTTGTAAGCAATATCACCATGAGCTCCGGCTTTGATGTTAATTAAATCGCCATCGGGACCACCTAAACGTTGTAGCACATTTCTTTTAACACTGCATGTTATATTGCCTGCTAAATGGATGGCATCGTCAATACCACCAAACATCCAGTTGTCCTCAAACGTGATCTTGGCGCCGATATTATAACTCTGGCTACCTTCAACATCAAAGCTTGCTTGCGTACCACCTGTGGCATCGGGACCGCCAGTGTAATTGATATGCGTAAAAGTCACACTTACATATTTTGCGGTTGAATCGATAAGAAAACCTCCCCAATAACCTGTTTGACCAAGATTTGCATAGGCCGTAGCCGCATCGCTGGCTGTAAATGTTATGGGTTTTGCATCGGTACCATTACATATAAGTGTACCTGCAATTTCAATTCTATAATTTCCAGTGGCAAGAACTTTAGCGCCTGGCGCAATGCCAAATGAATCTGTAGCATTTACAATCATATCACCATCCAGGTAGTACGTGGAATCCTGTTTCAAACTACCTTTCAGGGTACCTTTCAAATGGCTTCCCTTAATATAGGAACCGGCTGGCGGAGGAGTATTCGACGTAGTCGATATGGTATCATTCGACTTTTTACAGGCAAATAACGACAATGTTAATGTCCCTATTAATAATAAATTAATGTTTTTCATTTTATAAAATTTTAATTTTTAGATGGAAATTTTCAATCCGAAATAATAACTCTGATAATTATATGCTTTTTCAACTTGTGTCTTGTCATCCTTTATATATCGGGCAATGGGGCTATTTAAAATATTGGAAGCTTTTATTGATGCGAACAACCTTTTAGCAATTTTTTGTTCTATGGTAAAACCAAGATTATGGTAATTCGCCTGGTATATGTCTTTACCATAGGAAGCACTGGGAGATACTAAATTAAAGCCCTGCATGGTATAGGTAATACTTGATTTAAAGCCCCATCGCGCATTTCGATAGGATGCACTGATATTAAAAAGATTTGGAGATTGCCCCACCAATGTCCGGGTTTCAGTTCTGGTAATTGTAGTATCATACACATCATTTTTAATAACAAAATAATGTTTGGGCACATTAACTTCAGAATGAGTATAGGTATAATTGGCGCTGAAACCGATATTACCGAAGTACTTCATGGCAACGAGTTCTAACCCGTAATTGGTACATACTGCTATATTCTGAAATGAAGTATTTTCACTGCCGGAGGATACTATATCTTCAATAGCATTGTTAATTTTTTTGTAGAATACCCCACCAGTAAATACTTCTTCAGGGTGCGGATATAATTCATAACGCATGTCAAAACAATTGGCATAAGCATGTTGTAAATTAGGATTTCCACTCTGGGCTCCGGCACGTGGATCGGCATATGGGATAACTTCCGTATAATCCTGCCTGTTGATTGCCTGATATACTGAAAAACGAAGATTTTGTTTTTCGGTAAGCTTGTAAGTCAGATTCAAACTGGGCAAAATATCGTAATATTTCAAAGTTGAACTGGCAACCGGGATTTGCAGATTATTCTGATTATGCTGGTTTGTCATGTAAGTAAACTCAACCCTGGCCCCTATTAAAAACTGTATCTTACCAAAAGTCGTATTTACCATGCCAAATACAGCATCCACATCTTCCCAAGCTCTGTAATTGCCAGGATTTAAAAAGGCATTCCCCTTTTTCTGCTGATCGTTCTGATCGTTTGTAAGCGGCACCGTAAGAAGATCTGGATTTGGATACTGACCCGCGTTTTGGCTATCAAAAAAGTATTCATTTGCATAATTTTTCCGGTATTTACTTCTGACCATGCCACCCACCTTAAACGTGTAAATATGATCGAAAATGGTTGGTTTGTAATTTATATTCAGGTAGGCCGACTTGTTTTGGTCTATATCCCATTGCCAATTTCTTATCACGGGTTTTGAGTAGTTAAGCGTAGGAGGTTGATTCCCTAACTTTGCTTCTTCAATGCTTGCAAAATCGGGTGAAGTTGAATTGGCTGCAGCATATAACAGTGTCCAGTCAATATCGAGATTGTCCTTTAATTTATGCTCACCTTTTAAAGTAGTGCAAAAGATGCCTGAATTATCAGTTTCCGTCTGTGTTTCAATAGGACGAACATTAGATCCCCCATTTTCAGCTTGTTTATCGGCATATTCCCGAACCCTGAGTTCGTTTAACTGAAACAAAGAGCTAAACAAGCTTATCTGATTCCTGCTGTTGAACTGGTAATCAAGTTTAACATATGCTCCGTATCTTTTTTGATTTTTACTGTAAACTTCATTTTCCCAATAATTGGCTAATGATTTGTTAGAATTCGGGTCGGGTGTATAATCGGTATAATTATAGGTGTTTGCCATAGCCGTGTTTTGCGCGCTAAGGGCAAACATTGCACCAAGCTTTTTGTCAAAAAATCTTCGCCCGGCAGATAAATTCAACGCTATATCTGGTAAAGCTTTTTCTGATTTAACGATTAAATTCTGCCTTGGGAACGCCGATGCGTCAGCTAAATAATCAGGGCCAAAGCGTTCGCTAAAATCTTTAGAAGCAACCGTACTATGGTTGAAGGTTAAAAAACTATGGTCAAAATAATACTGGTTGTAGCCCGACCCAACTTGTACTTTAAAAAAAGCGGAATCTGGCGCTTGTTTCATTTTTATATTGACAGTTCCGCCAATGGCGTCGCCCTCCAAATCAGGAGTCAACGATTTAATAACTTCTATACGCCCTACCAGGTCAGAGCCAAACATATCAAGAGAAACAGATCGTCCTGATGAACTGGTACTGGGCATCACTACCCCATCAACCAGGGTGCTGTTATATCTTGAAGGCATACCCCTGATAACTATCTGTGAATTGCTTCCAAAGTTGTTTTTTACCATAGATACGCCCGACACTCGCTGCATAATATCAGCCACATTCAAATCGGGCAAACTCTCAATAGCTTTTGCCGAAATTACATTCACTACATTAAGCGCATTTTTTTCTGTGGCTCTGGCACTTACATCAGTTTCCTTATTGGCGTTACCTGTAATTTGTACTGCCTGCATCGAAACGGTATTCGGTTTCAGGTAAATATCGAAGCTGATGTGATCATTGATGGTTTTAATGATTAGTGTTTGAGAATATGAATCATGATAATCAATGCTTTTGGCTCTTATCGAATATTCTCCAACAGGCAAATCTGAAAATTTGAAGATCCCTTGTGCATCGGTAATGGCATAATTATTTTGGTTGTCAAAAAACACGGTTGCTCCCGCAACTCCAGCATGGTTATAACTGTCAATAACCCGGCCTTCGATAGTTGCAGCATTGAGTATTCCAATTGATGACCAAAAAAATACGCCTAACAGTATCCATTTATAATTAATTTTTTGTTGCATATGCTTTTTTAAAACTATAAACCGGAAGACCTTTTGTATCAATGAAAGAAACCTGTATACTGTCGCCATAAAAGTTGACCACAGAAAAGCCTGGCACCGAATTACTGTAGAGTGACAGTTCGTTGCTACTGAAAGGTCTCGTTTCTCCACCTGTGCCAGTTACTATATAATCAATCTTGCCATTCTTTTCCTTCAAATGCTGCATATCGTGATCGTGACCGCAGAAGTACAATTGCGCATTATACTTTTCAAGCAAAGGTTTTATTCTTCTTATCATTTCAGGAGTATTGCCATGTTTATGGCTTGCAGAATAAACAGGATGATGTCCGAATACCAACTTCCACTGTTCGCTAGAATTTGACAATACGTCTTTTAACCATTTCAATTGTTTTGCAGAGTCTTGCTTTATAATATCCGGGTAACCTGCTTTTTTATAATACTCATCCACTAAAGGAGGGGTATCCAGAAAAATGAATCTTGCTGACACCGAATCATTTATTTTTTTTGAAAAAGTATAATAATGTGAAGTCATTCTCCATCTTCTGCTGATGTTTGAGTAATCAATCTCTGCTTGTGTACTTCCTTTGTAATCATGATTACCAAGAACGGGGTACCAGTCAACCTGCAAGGAGGGCTTCTTATAAACATTTTCAAATGAGGTAGCCCAAAGAGGATCTTGTACTGAAGCGACGCCTTGAATTTGAAAATTATCCCCGCAGGATACAATGAATTCCGGTGAAATCGAATCGGCGAGTATTGACATTGCATCAGCTACCTCCGGTTGATGGGCAAAGCCATTCCAGCCCCAATCGCTGACAATCATAAATTTAAAGGAATGCTTTGGTAGGTGTAAGATTTGTTTTTGGGTAGTATCTGCTGCTAAATCTTTTTTGTTACTGCCTTTTTGATTGCAGGAAATAATCAGTAAAAGCATTAAAAAAGCAGGAATAAGTACGTTTTTTTTCTTCATAACAAATAAGCTTATATATATAATTATGTATCAATTTATTATAAAATGATTAATCAATAGTTTTCAATATAATATCATGAACAGCAAGAAGTTGTTCGATTAAAAATTTCTAACGACGATTTATAAATAAATAGAATTGACTTATTACGACTTATACTGAAAGGATCCCTAAGAAATAATTCTAATTCGGAAGCAAAAATAGCTTGTAGCAAATAAAATGTAGATATAGAAAATGTGATTTCTATCTTAAGTTATTATTAATGAAAGTTGGATTTGAATTTACAAGTGTAAGCTCATTTTCTAAACTTTTATAGCGCTTTGCATGTTTACCTTATTATCAATCATTTTCTAACAGTAATGAGTTTTCTGAAAATCAGTATTATAACAATTGTGGTGAGCCTTTTTGCCTTTTTAAATTGTAATTCGCAAACTAAAAGTCCAACCATTGTGCGTGGCCTTGTTACCGATTCGATATCGAACGATCCGCTGCCAAATGTCTACATCATGTATATGGATTCGAGCATTGCCGCCACTACCGATGACGAAGGATTGTTTACATTGCAAACACAGGATACGGTAAGCTATTTGAAAGTTAGGTTTGTGGGACATCAAAGTAAAATTATCCATGTAACGCCGCGAGAAAATCAATTTGTCAATATCACCTTGAAACCTATTTCACAACAGCTATCGGAGGTAGTGATCAAAGCCAAACGCAAACGATACAGGAATGCCGATAATCCCGCCGTAGCCCTTATCGAGGAAGTGATCAGGCACAAATCGCAAAACCATGTTGGAAACTACAATTCGGTGGAATACAAAAAATACCAAAAGATATTAATTGCGTTGGATCATGTTAGTCCGGCATTGGTAAAAATAGGTTTAATGAAGCCCTTCCGGTTTGTATTCGATAATGCAGATACAACCATTATTCCGGGGAAGAGAGTTTTGCCTGTTTATCTTCAGGAAGTCTTTGCAACTGATTACTTCAAAAAACAACCACCTGCTTCAAAAGAAATAGTAACTGCGGAGAAATTGGTTAATTTCGATGAATATGTGGAACGTAAAAACATCGACGTCTCCATTAATTATTTGGTTCGCGACATAGATATTTACAATAACAATATTGATCTGCTCGGAAATCAATTCTTAAGCCCCATAGCTTCTATTGCACCTTCGTTCTATAAATATTTTATTAACGATACGGTTGTTATTGACAGTGCGAAGTGTATACGGCTGACTTTTGCACCCCGCAACAGGCGCGACTTCTTATTCCAGGGCTATATCTACATAACGTACGACAGTTTATTTGCGGTAAAAAAAATCAAGATGCAGGTTAACAAGGAAATAAATCTGAACTGGGTAAAGAGTATTGCGGTTGATCAGGAATTCAGAAAAACTGGCCAGGAATGGGTGCTCTCCCGTAACGAACTTACGATAGATTTTGGTATTACAAAAAATTCAACGGGTTTGTACGGACAAAGGTTAGTTCTCTATAAAAATTATAAACTCAATGTACCAGCCAACGACAGTATCTTGAATGAAACCCGGAACTTGGTCGATGAAGATTCCCTGGCCAGAAATGAAGCCTTTTGGCGTCAAAACCGGCCTGTTAATCTCAGTCCTTCGGAACGAAATGTATATGTTTATATGGATAGCCTACAGAGGCTTAGAGCATTCAAAAGAGATGTGGATATCATTCGCTTGCTGACAATAGGTTATGAGCAAATTGGGCCTGTAGAATTCGGCCCCCTCTCCACGCTATATAGTCAGAACCCTGTGGAAGGCTCCCGCACCCGCCTGGGTATAAGAACCACTAAAAAATTTACCGATAAACTTTACCTGGAGGTATATGGCGCCTACGGTTTTAAAGATCAAAAATTCAAAACATACGGAAATGCTGTTTATGCGCTAAACAACAAATCCATACGTGACTACCCCCAGAAATCCATAGGAATAAGTTTCCTGAACGATATGAAAATTCCAGGTGAGGAGCTCCAGTACGCGCAGTCCGATAACATTTTATTGTCTTTTAAACGGAGCCTCAATGATAAAATGTACTATTACAAAAGTTACAAAATAGAACATTTAAATGAATTCCCGAACCATTTTTCGTACAGTCTGGGTTATGAATACGATCAGTTGATGCCGGGAGGTAACTTGTATTTTAACACGAATAATTACTCAGATTATATAAATCAGGCGGGTCACCTCAACGTTGGCCAGCTCAATCTGGATGTGAGGTATGCGCCCCACGAAAAATTTGTACAGGGAAGCCTATACCGGGTACTGTTCGCCAGCAAATATCCAGTAATGGAAGTGAAATTCTTAGCTGGAGCCCAATGGTTAGGAAGCGATTATGACTTTCAGAATATTAATGCAAGCATCAGCAAACGGTTTAACTTATTTCTACTTGGATATTCAGACGTAGAACTGGAAGGTGGCAAAATTTTTGGCCATGTCCCTTTCCCGCTGCTCGACATTCACAGGGCCAACGAAACTTACTCCTATCAGCCACTATCGTACAATTTGATGAACTTTCTTGAATTTGTGAGCGACCAATATGCTTCATTAAATATCGACCACAATTTTAACGGTTTAATTTTCAATAGAATACCGATCATAAAAAAATTAAAATTCCGCGAATCTGTAACTTTTAAATTGCTCATGGGTAGCCTCAGTGACACCAATAATCCAACGGTTCGACCGGATTTGCTTAAATTTCCAACCGATAAATCCGGTAATCCCTTAACCTATTCACTGGGCAAGGAGCCTTATATGGAATTTGGATTTGGGATCACCAATATATTTAAATTCTTCAGGATCGATTACGTTATGCGGTTATCTTACCTCGATCATCCTGATATTTCAAAATCGGGAATCCTGTTTGATTACAAATTCGACTTTTAACAAGACGTTTACCATTCACTGATCATTTGTTTACAGTCTGATCAATGATTACCGATCACTGTTCACCTGATAGGTCACCGTTATACGGCTCAACTAATTATACACAACCATTCACTGATCACCGTTCACAATTTACTGTTACTGTTCGTTGTTCACTGCTCCCTGCTTTGTCCACTTTGGGTAAAATATTGTCCATTTAAGTCCTAAAATAAATTTAACTGGTTGAGTAAAAGTTTAAATTTGTATTTATGGAACAAATTATTCCCAGGAAGAAACTTTTCAAAATGGCGCTATATACATCAACCGCAATAGGCGTGTTGGTTGTAGAACCCCTTTACATCGCCATTATTACAATGATCCCTGGTATTCTCAAAGTGTCGCATTTAAATCATGTGCTACCGGATCATATTGTAATTTTATTTTTCTTAAGTGTCTGCGGGGGTACTTTAATTACTTTTATTATTTGGTCGTTTAATATCCAGCTAACCTATCTGATCAGCAAGTACAGTAATAAGAAAATATCAGGAACAACTAAATATTTTATAAGTTATTTGCTTTGCCTTAGCTTTTTTATAGGTTTGAGAGTTATTCTGCAAGCTATTGTTAAAATTCCGGAAAGTAGTACATTCATTAACAAAGCCAATTATTTTAGTTTCGATGTTGTAAGAGTATTAATTATTGGCTCAATCAATACCATCATTTTAATTATTCAGGATTTGGTTTTATTGCGGGAAAAGAAAGCCATGATTGAACTTGAGAATGCCCAATTAAAATTAATAAATGTAGAAGCGGCAAACCAACAATTAAAAGAGCAGATACATCCGCATTTCCTCTTTAATGCTTTAAATACGTTAAAAACCCTGATCAAAAAACAACCCGCAAATGCAGAAGATTACCTTGTAAAATTGTCTGATTTTTTAAGGGTTGCGATTTCGTTGGACAATACACATACAGTGACGCTCGATGATGAATTAAAGCTGTGTATGAATTATCTTGAAATGCAAAAAATGAGATTTGGAGAAGCACTGCAATATACGGTGGATATTCCTGAACGCATCAGGAATTCTGGCTTTGTTCCTGTATTTTCACTACAGCTTTTACTCGAAAATGCCATAAAACACAATGCCTTTACCCATGACACGCCTTTATATATCCGAATCGTAATCGAGGAGAACCGGATAACTGTTTCCAATAACATCAGGCAAAAAATTACATCCGAAATATCCACTGGCATGGGATTGACGAACCTGTCCGAGCGTTACCGGATTTTGTCGGGCGATGTGATCCTGATCAAAGAAAACGGCGATAACTTTTCGGTTAGTATAAAAATACTGGAAGATGAACATAGTAATCATAGAAGATGAGCAACTTACAGCCGACGATTTAGCTGAAACCATTCAAAAGGCTGACGCAAAAGCACAAATTATTGCTATTTTAAGGTCAGTGAGAGAAGCCATTTTGTGGTTCCAAAATAATGAAAAACCGGATTTGATTTTTAGCGATATTCAATTAGGGGATGGTTTAAGCTTTGAAATATTCAAATCCGTTTCTTCAACCGTACCCATTATATTTTGTACCGCATACGATGAATATGCATTGAATGCTTTTAAAGTAAACGGCATCGACTATATTCTGAAACCATTCACCCTGACAACCATTAACGAGGCACTAACCAAATACAATGAACTAAAAAATAATTTTTCCAGAAAAATATTACAGTATGAGCATATCCTGGAGCTTTTTGAAAATAAGAAAACTCAACAAAAAGGATCGGTTCTGGTTTATCAAAAGGACAAAATTGTACCTGTAAAAACCAATGATATTGCTCTTTTTTATATCGAAACCGAAATCACATGGTTTATCACCTTCGATCAGAAAAATTATTCCATTAATAAAACCCTGGAAGAGCTTGAAAAAATTACGGGTGATGGCTTCTACAGGGTTAACAGGCAATTTCTCATCAACCGCAAAGCTGTAAGAGAAGCTTCGCAGTATTTTGCACGGAAATTATCGATACACCTTACGATTCCTTTCAAAGAAACAATTATAGTTCCCAAAGTAAAAGTTACTGATTTCTTAAGTTGGTTATCCGAAGATTAATTTTTTTTCCCATTCTTTTCACCTTTTATTTTGTCCGTTTCAGCTGCAACTTCCTTTTTAACTACGCCAAAAACCTTCACTTTTGTTAAGTGTTTAGAATTGTATAGTTAATATTCTATGGTTAATCATTTATCTTGGATTTTACATAATGCATATTTATAATGTGAATTAAGGGTTGAATTAATTGTGAAATAGCCAATTAAAGAAAATATTTGACTCCGGAGGAGTCATAGGTTTATAGAAATATCCTTATTTCTATAAACATCCGACCCCGGCTGGGGTCGAAAAAAATATTAGCTCATTGATTTTGCGCTTATATTATTTGTTCTTCAACTTTTGATACGCATTTATAAGACACTGATATAGTGGTTTAAACAATTTATATATTCAAAAACTATGAAAAGATTAATGTTGTATATGATTCTAATGAGCGCGTCCATTTTAGTCAGGGCACAAAAAGATCATACATTTAGTAATCTCGATTCTTTATTTTCCTTCGCCGACCAAAGTAGTTCAGTAATAAAAACGAATGAGCAGCAGGATATCCTTGCTAAATATGAAAAAATAGCAGCCATTGCTAATGTATTTAACGTTCGCAATCAAGTGGGGTTTTCGCTAACCGATAATAACCGGTTACCGATAAACTTTGTTCCGGGCGAACTATTGGGTGGGCCTGCTGGCACTTACAAAGAACTAACCTTGGGTCAGCAATATGTGAGCAATTTTAATCTTGGGCCTCAAATCGATATCATTAACCCAGCTGCCTGGGCAAAAGTAAAAAGTGCAACGATCAGCCAGAAGCTTATCAACACTAATAATTTAATTAATAAGGAATCGCTTTACGAATCCATTGCAGCATGCTATTACAACATTATTTCGTTAAAAGAACAAATTGAATTGACAAAACAAAATTTATCCTCATCAGACACTTTACTGATGATCGTAAATAACAAATATTCCCTTGGTTTGGTGCGTCAGCAAGATGTTAACGATGCTACCGCAAACAAGCTTACACTGCAGGATAAGTTAAAGCAACTGCAAGCTACACTCGAACAGCAATACAACAGTTTGAAAATATTAATCGATATTCCCTCGGAAGATAATTTGACCATCTCCAATAAACTTGAATATGATCAGCTATTCAACCCCGATCTGAATGTAAACAACAGTCTGCGGTACAGTTCATCGCAACTGGAATCTGAATCGGCAAAGGCTAATTATAATTACGACCGGTTGTCCAATCTTCCCGTTGTGTCTGCATTTTATTCATATTCCTACTATCAAAACAGTAATAACCGCTTTTTTGATCAAAGCACAGGAACTTCCAAATGGCTAAGTTCAAGTTACGTGGGAATAAAGCTTACGTTCTCCTTTCCCGATCTGAATAAACTGCTCATCCCGATTAATTCGAAGATCAACTATAATATTTCCCGCATCAACGTTGAGCATAGTAAACATCAAAACGACATTTCAAATCAGCAGTTACAGTTGGATTACAAGAAAGCATACTCGCAATTTATCACTTCACAACAGATATCCCAACTGAAAGAACAAAATTACAAAATGGCATTTGACCAATATAACGAGTCCATTATTGCATTCGACAAGCTGCTTGAGGCCTTTGATGCTATGCTGGGAAGTCGCTTAAATTACAGCAGTGCGTTAGCCAATTTGCTATATACAAAATCTAAAATTGATCTTAACAATAACATAAAATGAAAACTTCCGTTAAAACACATTCTATTCTGGCAGGAATAACGTTCGCAGCCGTTTTGGCAGGTGCCTGTGGCATAAAGTCCAATGAGGCAAGGCCGGTTCGAAAAAATATTACAGAAACTGTTTTTGCCTCTGGCGTGTTGGTTCCTGACGATCAGTACGATCTCACAGCCCAAAGTGACGGTTACCTGGTAAAATTAAATTTTAATGAGGGCGACACGGTACAAACCGGTACCACACTGGCTGTAATTGAAAACAAGCAAAACGATTATAGCGCAAGAAGTTCCAACGCCTTATTGTCGATTGCCAACAAGAATGTTTTACCAAATGCACCAGCACTCGTCCAGGCAAAGGCCAACCTCGACCTGGCAAAATCAAAACTTAAGCAGGATGAAGTGCAGGCTGAGCGATATAAAAAATTGTATGACGATAAGAGTGTTTCAAAATTAGAATACGAGAATGCCACCCTCGCTTTGGAAAATTCGAAAGCAAACTTAACGGCTATGCAGGAAAACTATAACCTGGCAAAACAACAGGCAGATCAGCAATTAATCATTCAGCAATCGCAAAAAGGGATCAATAGCTTTTTGGCAGGTATGAATGAAGTTAAAGCCGTGATTGGCGGAAAAGTATATAAGAAATTTAAACAGTTGGGAGACTATGTTCACAGAGGTGACATGATCGCAGAGATAGGCGATAAAAACAGTATTTATGCCAAACTTAACGTTGATGAAACCAACATTTCAAAGGTTAAACTAGGCCAACAGGTTATTATACAATTGAATACAAATAAGGATAAAAATTACCAGGGTTTGGTTACTGAAATTTATCCGGCCTTCGACGAGCAGTCGCAGTCGTTCTATTGCAAGGCCCAATTTATAGACAACCTCGATTTTAAAATTGCGGGGACCCAGTTACAAGCCAACATTATCATAGGACAGAAAGAAAACGTTTTAACGATACCCAGAGATTATCTTGGCTATGGAAATAAAGTAAACGTAAAAGGAAAAGGCGTGGTAACAGTGACAACAGGATTTGTTTCCAGCGATTGGGTTGAAATTACCCATGGTTTGGATGAAAAGTCAATACTTATAATGAATAAAAAATGATAAAAATCAATGTCAATACTGAAATTGCGTTCACGCACCTGCTTTCACGTAAAAGGCAGACTGCTGTTGCGTCATTGGGGGTAACCATAGGAATAGCCATGTACATTTTTATGAACTCTTTAACCATGGGAGTTAACCGGTATTCAGATAATGCCGTTTTCAAATCTACGCCTCATCTCCGCATTTATAAAGAAGATGAGATGAGTAAACCTTTAGTGACAGGTGGTAAGCAGTCCGGTACAACGGTAATTATCAATCCCAAAATTTCAAATCTTACTAAGAACCTTATTAATCCTGTTAAATTAGTTGATGATATAAAAAAACGAATCAATGTTGTTGCCATTGCACCAACGGTAACCGTGAACCTATTTTACAATAATGGCAAATCACAGGTAGATGGGGTATCCTCAGGAGTAAACATTCTGGAAGCCAATGCTATGTTTAACATTCAATCGACCATGGTAGATGGCGATATGAGAGACCTTTTAAATACGCCCAACGGCATCATCATTGGAGTAGGCATTGCCGACAAGCTAAATGTTAAATTAAACGATAATATCAGCATTACTTCTTCCATAGGTGTTGTTAAGCTCATGAAAGTGATGGGTATTTTTAAGACTAGTTATTCCATAACGGATAAAACCAAATCGTACATGAACCTTTCGGCAGCACAGGAACTTTTGAAACAGGGGCCCAGTTATGTCACGGATATCGATGTAAATATAAAAAACCCGCTCAAAGCCCCGCAATATGTTCCCACCTTAAAGGAACTAACAGGCTATACGGTTGAAGATTGGCAATCGGCCAATGAACAAGCCACCGCAGGTAAGAAAATAAGGACCATTATGTTTTTGGGAATATCCCTGGCCATATTACTAGTAGCCGCTTTTGGAATATATAACATTCTAAATATGACCATTTCTCAAAAACTAAATGACATTGCAATTTTAAAAGCTACCGGTTTTTCAGGAAAAGACGTGATCAAAATATTTGTTGGTGAAGCTTTGATCATGGGTGTTATCGGAACCTTCGTTGGTTTTTTGTTATCCATCGGCCTAGTAAATCTTTTAAGCCATGTGTACATAGGGGGCGATATAGGGAATTTCCCCATTCAGTTTGAACCCTTAATTTCGATTGAAGGTGTTTTAATAGGCATATTGGTGACCATAGGTGCGGGGTTTATTCCTGCACGTAAGGCAGCTAAAGTAGATCCCATAGCAATATTCAGAAGGTAAAAATGACAAAGAACGTAGTACTCAACACAAAAAATATTGGTAAATATTTTTACCAACCGGTAAAATTCAAAGTATTGGATGATATCTCGTTTGAAGCTCGCCAGGGAGAGCTCCTCACACTAATGGGGAAATCAGGTAGTGGAAAATCGACTTTACTCTATGTCCTGTCGACCATGGACACCGAATATGAAGGAGACTTATTCATAGAAGGAGAAAAAATAACCGGCCAGAAACAGGATAGGCTTGCCGCAATACGCAATAAAAATATTGGATTTGTTTTCCAGTTCCATTATCTGCTGCCTGAGTTTAGTTGTCTGAAAAATGTTATGATCCCCGCTCTAAAACTTGGAAAATACTCAAGGGAGGAAGTGGAACAACAGGCATATCAGCGGTTAGAGGTATTGGGATTGGAAGATCAAGCTTTAAAACCTGCCTCAAAGCTTTCCGGAGGTCAACAGCAAAGGGTTGCCATTGCACGTGCACTCATTAATAACCCTAAAATAATTATGTGCGATGAACCTACCGGCAACCTTGACAGTAAGAATACCCAGATCGTATTCGACATCTTCCGGCAAATCACAAAGGAATTCGGCCAAACCATCATTGCTGTTACACATGATAAAGATTTTGCAAAAGCTTCGGACAGAACCATAGAACTCGCCGATGGTAAAATAATAAACCATGATTTGAAAATTTGAGCAATGAGATGTAAGCTGTAAGATTTGAGAGCCAAGACCAAAGACAGCGTAATTTTATGCCTTGGCTCTCATCAAATCCCAGCGGGATGACATGTCGGTAGAAGTGGAAGAACAAAGGTTTTTTTGGCGCACGAATGCCTTTAAATCGAAGTATCATTGTGATTGCGCCTTAATCGCGGCCTTACCTTTCGACGCAAGTGATGTCAATCATATCTTGATAAAGGAATTACTCTATAAAAACCTTATCTCGCAGAGTTTCGCAGATAAAAACGCGGATTGACGCAGAAAATTCTATTTAACCGTAAAGACACGCTACGGCGCACGCTTGGCGAACGTCTCCCGACTTCGCCGCAATAAATACCGTTCTCCGAACGGTAAAAAAAATTCCGCTCCCTGACTTCGCCGAACTAAGTTCCACAAGCGTATAATGTTTTATTGTGGAAAAATAATATAATTTTAGCATCGTTATTTCATTATTTTTAGCACACGCTATCAGTTTACAACAATGAAAAATAGCATAAATAAAGCTTGTTATCTGTGTGTCATACTATTGATAAGTTTTAGTACCTATGCTCAAAACAATGAATTTAAATTCAAGCATTTCACAACAGAAACAGGACTTTCGAATAGTGAATGCAGAATGATCATTCAGGATAAAGAAGGATTCATATGGATAGGAACCGCCGACGGTTTAAACCTTTACGATGGAATTAAATTCAAGGTCTACAGAAAAATAATAAACGATTCCACAAGCTTACAGGAAAACTCAATATCAGCACTTTACGTTGATTGCCAGGGTGTACTTTGGATAGGTACTGCCCGGGGGGGTCTAAGTAAATACAATAAGGAAAAAGATATTTTTACAACCTATAAAAGAAAAGCTGATGATTCATCTTCTATTGACGATAATGCCATATCCGGCATTGCAGAAGATTCAAATAAAAGGCTTTGGATCGCAACTTTCAGAGGACTGAACTTATACGACAGAAAAAATAATAACTTCATCAGGTGCTCCGAAAATCTTATAACCATCGAAGAAAAGAGATTACAAAATTTATATAACAGTAAATTACCCCGTGAAATATATAAAGGATTGAGTTTAAAGATTAACCAAACTATTCCATTGGATAAATTACTCGAATACCTCAGAAAATCAATCAATAACGACACTTTAACAAAATATACCGAAACCATAAAATCTATTAACGACCGAGCCAATGCTGGAATTGAGCTAAAAACATTAAACAGGGACGCTAAAGGGAATATTTTAATCGGCTACTCAGGAAGCATGATAAGCATATTCAATCCGGATACCCGGTTATTTCAATATTATCCAATTATATCACAAAATAAAAAAAATGAGAATCGATTTGATGTAAGGACCATATGCCCTGACGATCATAAATTATGGGTAGGAACTTATGGAGACGGTATCTGGATCTTAAATACCGTAGATAATACATGGCAAAAGTTTGACCGGTTTCAGAAATCATTTATCACCAAAATAATTAAGGACAGTAAAGGAAATTTTTGGTTTAGCAGCGCTGAAGATGGTTTACTAATTTATGATCCGAAATTAAAGACGATCAAACAGTATAAACACGACGAGTTTGATAAATATAGTATTACTGAAAATTCAATCATTGATACTTATGAAGACAAACAACATAATTTCTGGGTATGCGAAAAACAGGGGGCTGTAGATTTAACCTTAAAAAGAATATCGTTTACTTCTTTAAAACAAAGTACTAAAGGACTTACCTACAACAATGTGACATCAGTTTTGGAAGATAACGACAACAATCTTTGGGTGGGATTTTATAATGGCGGTCTGGACATCATAAACCGTAAAACTTTTGTTAAAAGACATTTGCAATACGGCAAAAACATGGTCTCCAGCGTGGGTGAAGGAACTGTTCAGTGTATTTTTAAAGATCACGAGTCGAAAATATGGATTGGAACCTATCAGGGTGGTTTACAATTATATGATAAAAAGCATGACCGGTTTGTTACTTACCTAAATAACCCTAATGATAGTAATAGTATATCCGGAAACGATATCAGAAAAATAGCAGAAGACAGGGAGGGCAACCTTTGGATTGCAGCCCAGGGCGCGGGGATAAACAAATTCGATCCCAAAACAAAAATATTCAAACACTACAGAGTCGATTACCAGCACCCTGAAAAAAACATATGCAATGATTGGGTTATCACGGTATTTTGCGATAACAATGATAATATCTGGGTAGGAACAACCTATGGCATTTCTTGCATTAGTAAAGACAGAATGTATGTAACAAGCTATTTTCAGGAGCCTGGTAATGACAAAAGTCTTAGTAATAATACCGTGTTATCCATCTTTCAGGACTCCAGAAAACAAATGTGGTTTGGCACAAGTGAAGGTCTTAATCTGTTTAACCCGAAAACGGAAACATTCAGGGTATTTACCAGGAAAGACGGACTGCCCAATGACAACATAACCGGTATTGTAGAAGATGATAGGGGTAATTTATGGCTCAGCACATTTAAAGGTTTGTCGAAATTCTCATTGAAAGATTATAGCACAACTAATTTTGATGTGATGAATGGGTTAGAAACAGATGAATTTTTAAATCCCGGAGGCTATAAAAGTGATCAAGGTGAAATATTGTTTGGAGGCCGTCAGGGCCTGATATGTTTCTTCCCTGACAATATAAAATTTAACTCCTACAAACCTCCAGTGTATTTTACAGATTTTAAGATATTTAATAAATCCGTTCCGGTTGGAACACTTTCTAATGCTAAAAATTTCCACCTCGAAAAACAAATTACTTATTTGAAAAATATTACACTCAATTACAATCAAAATGATTTTACTTTCGAATTCACCGCCCTTAATTATATATTTCCTGAAAAGAACCAGTACTCTTATATTCTTGAGGGTTTTGACAGTCATTGGAACGACATTGGCTTTAAACACGATGTTACCTTTACCAATTTACCTCCGGGTAAATATATTTTCAGGGTAAAAGCTTCTAATAATGACGGTATTTGGAATGATACAGATAGTTCAATAAACATCATTATCAGGTCGCCCTGGTGGAAGACATATTGGGCTTATGCATTTTACATTCTTATCATCTTTTTATTATTAATATGGTTCAGATATTCCATTTTACAGCGCGAAAAATTCAGAAAAAAACTCGATTATGAGCGAATGGAGGCTAGAAAACAGCACGAATTGGATTTAATGAAACTCCGTTTTTTCACCAACATTTCGCATGAGTTCCGCACACCGCTTACGCTAATTTTGGCGCCTATAGAAAAATTAATGCTTTCGACGAGAGAAGAATGGCAGCAGGTCCAGTACAATTTAATTTACCGCCATGCGAAACGTTTATTAAGATTAATTAATCAAATAATGGATATCAGAAAACTGGAGGCCGGAGGCTTGCAGTTAGAAGTTACTCAAAATGATATCGTTCGTTTTGCAAATGATATAGCTGATTCCTTCAATTTTGAGGCCCTTGAACGCAAAATCGACTATACATTTATTTCAAATGAAAACCGTTTTCTGGTATGGTTCGATAAGGATAAACTCGACAAAATATTGTATAATCTTATTGCTAATGCGTTTAAGTTTACTCCTGAGGGAGGAAAAATCACAATTCTTATTCATGTTAACGAAGTTAGTTTAACAAACAACTTGCCGGGTACCATAGAAATAACTGTAGAAGATAATGGGATTGGGATATCACAGGAATCTCTTTCCAAGGTGTTTGAAAGGTTTTATCAGGCAGATACTTCTTCTAAAAATCAGGGAACCGGATTGGGCCTGGCTTTGACAAAAGAACTTGTAGAACTTCATCAGGGGAAAATTCATGTTGAAAGCAACCCATCGATAGGAACACGGTTTTCTGTAATTTTACCGTTAGGAAAAGATCATTTGGAAAATTATCAACTTTCCAAAAAAGATACGACCTATAATAACGACAATGATTTTCTTGAAAATAAAAATACGATAGATAACGATAATCCGGAAGACTATGTGCAAGTTATCCATAGTAATGAATCCAATGAAATTGTTTCCGGCAAATTGCCATTGTTGCTTATCGTTGAGGATAACCCTGATTTAAGGCTGTTCATTAAAAATGAGTTTAACCGACAATTTAAAGTTATCGAAGCTAAAGACGGACTTGCAGGTTACAATATGGCCATTGAGCGAATTCCTGATTTGATTATTTCGGATATTATGATGCCCGGGATGGAAGGTTTCGAACTTTGTAAAAAATTGAAGGCTGACGAGAGCACCTGTCACATACCTTTAATACTGCTCACAGCACTTTCGTCTGAGGAAAAGATTGTTACTGGTCTCGAAACGGGCGCTGATGATTACATTACAAAACCCTTTAATTCAAAGGTACTTAAAGCAAGGGTCACAAACCTGATTGAATCAAGATATTTACTTCGCAAACAATTTTCTAAATATGGTGAAATACCTGAATCAATTAAAATGCCAACAAACCTGGACCAAAATTTTTTACAACGGGCTTTTCAAATAATCGAAAAAAACATTTCTAATGAAGAATATGATGCCTATCAATTTTCAACTGAAATGGGAATCAGCCGTTCGCTGATGTATAAAAAAATTAATGCCCTCACAGGAATGACAGTTCATGAATTAATTCGGAACATTCGTCTTAAAAAAGCGGCTGAGTTGTTAATGTCAAAAAAGTATAATGTTTCTGAAACTGCATCTGAAGTCGGTTTTAAAGATTTGAGCTATTTTATAAGATGTTTTTCAAAACAATATGGCGTATCCCCTTCTAAATATCTATCCTCCAGAAATATATAAAAAAAATAACCAAATTTAAGTCATTCAATATTCCTAAATAAATACTATTGTCCAAACATTTTGGACAATACTCCAAATAGCCGCATATACTTTCATCTATATTTAGCACCATAAATTATCAAGGCCGCATTTAAAAAGGGCGTGGTACGGGGGGATTGCAGATACATATACCCATTGGAAAGCCCACAGCTTTGGAAAATTCAATCCATAAAGTGGCCATAGCGATTTTAACATAGGATTTTCTTTTTTAACTATAAACAAATAATAACTAACTAATTGTAAAATTTTATGAAAAAAACTTTCTTAATAGGGATTACCCTTATTGCAATGTTTTTTTCCGCTAGCGCTCAAAATGTGAGCATAAGCGGGAATAAATTTACCGTAAATGGCCTACCCATCTATTTTAACGGGATTAATTCACCCTGGGACTTATGGGATGACTTTGGCAGCCCTTCCTTCAGTCCGTCATGGTGGAGAACTGATTTCCAAGCCCTTGCTGCTAATAAAGTAAATCTTGCACGCGTTTGGATCCATTGTGACGGTGGTAACAGTCCCACAACCAATAGTGACGGATCAGTTACTGCCTCTCCGGCGTTATTTTGGTCAACAGTGGACTCACTGGTTGCGATTTCCAAGGCAGCAAAGGTTTATATCATGCCCTGTTTATGGTCTTTCGATATGGTGAAAAATACCAACTCTGCTACTTATCAGAAGTACCGCAATCTCATAAGCAGCCAGGCAAATATTCAGTCTTATATTGATAATTTCCTAATTCCCCTGGTAAAAAGGTATAACAGCGAACCGTATATTTTGGCTTGGGAAATTTGTAATGAGCCGGAGTGGATGTTTGAAAATGCTGAGGACGGACCTCAAACCGTTGTCAATGTTCAACGTTTACATGCTATGTGTGCGGCTGCAATACATAAAAATTCTACGAAATACGTAACAACAGGTTCTGCCTGTGTGAAATGGAACAGCGATTTGTATAAAGGAACCGGAGACAATGCCGGAAATGTTTGGAGCGATGCTGCTTTACAAAGTGTTTATAATGATCCGCAAGCTAAGCTTGACTTTTGGTCGTTTCACTGGTACTCATGGGTAACAGAATGGTTCTCATCTCCCTATCAACAAACCCCGGCATATTATCAACTCAATGACAAACCGGTGTTAATTGGCGAATCTGGTAGTGGACAGTGTGATGCATATATTTGCATGAATATGACCCAGTTTTATGAGAGTGCTTATGTAAATGGTTATGCTGGAACTTGTGCGTGGTATCAGTATCAGGGAGTTCCTTCCGACATTGCTGCTGCAACCAATGCCTTTTATGCAGGTCATCCTAACCTGGTATATCCGGGAAGTGTAACAAACGTTCCGGTAACAGGTGTATCTATTAGTCCAACCACAGCATCTATTAATGGCCTTGGTAATACCACAACATTAGCAGCTACAGTAGCCCCGTCCAATGCTACGAATAAATCCGTAAGGTGGACAAGCAGCAATACTGTTGTTGCTACCGTAGATCCAGCTGGTATTGTAACGGCAATAAGAGCCGGCAGTGTTACTATAACAGCAACATCAATTGATGGAGCGAAAACCGCAAATTGTGCAATGACCATTACCGGAGCCTGTACTCCAACAGCCATAGTCCCCTATGTTCAGTCTAATGGAGGTGCCTGGGCACAGGTAACAGTTGCCAATTTGAATGCAGGAGACAGTGTTAAGTTTGGACCATCACCGTATGATGGGACGTGGAGTTGGACTGGACCCAACGGTTTCACTGCTGCAACCCGCGAAGTTAGCATAAAAAATATACAAGCAAATCAGGCTGGTAACTACATTGCATCCTATACAAACCCTGGTGGATGTACTACTACCAGTACCATTACAGTAAACGTATCCGGAGGTGTAGTATCAGTAACCGGAGTAACCGTTTCACCAACTTCGGCTACTATAACAAGTATTGGAGGTACAACCACATTAGCGGCTACAGTAGCTCCTAGTAATGCTACTAATAAAAGCGTAACCTGGTCAAGCAGCAATACAGCTATTGCAACGGTTAGTTCAGCGGGTGTTGTAACCGCCGTTGCTGTTGGCAGTGCTACCATAACGGTAACCACAGTTGATCAAGCTAAAAAAGCCACATCCACAATTACTGTAGCTATAACTAACGTACCGGTAACCGGAGTAACAGTTAGTCCGACTTCAGCAACAATCAACGGCCTTGGCAATACAACCACTTTAATAGCCACAGTAGCCCCGAGTAATGCTACTAATAAAAGTGTAACCTGGTCAAGCAGTAATACAGCCGTTGCAACGGTAAGTTCTGCAGGTGTGGTAACAGCTGTAACAGCTGGCAGTGCTACCATAACTGTAACTACGGTTGATCAAGCCAAAACAGCTACAGCCGCAATTACTGTAACTGTAACTAATGTACCGGTAACCGGAGTAACTGTTAGTCCAACCCCGGTAACAATCAACGGTCTTGGCAACACAACTACCTTAGTAGCAACAGTAGCCCCAAGTACTGCTACCAATAAGAACGTAACCTGGTCAAGTAGCAATACTGCTGTTGTAACAGTAAGTTCAGCAGGTGTTGTAACCGCTGTTGCAGTTGGCAGTGCTACCATAACTGTAACTACAGTTGATCAAGCCAAAACAGCTACAGCCGCAATTACTGTAACTATAACTAACGTACTGGTAACCGGAGTAACCGTTAGTCCAACCACGGCAACAATTAGTGGCCTTGGTAGTACAACCACATTATTAGCAACAGTAGCTCCAAGCAATGCTTCTAATAAGAATGTAACCTGGTCGAGCAGCAACACAGCTATTGCAACAGTGAGTGCCGCAGGTGTGGTAACCAGCGTAGCAGCAGGAAGTGCAACCATAACGGTAACCACTGTAGATCAGGCAAAAACTGCCACCTCGGTAATTACTGTAAGCACTTCTATTACACCATGTTCAAATCCAGTAGCAATAACAATACCATACAAGTTTGATGGTGCAGGAGAATACTGCTGGTCAACTACGCAGGCTATTGCTTATGTAAACTCATGGAACACGGCTTTGGTTGAAATCAACGGCGTAGATTTTACCAACAAATGGTCGAGCAGCATGCCTGCAGCTATCAATGGTATTTGGTATATTCACTACAAAGGATCTTATGCCTGGTCACATTTCGAAGCGCCAGCAGCCAAGAGTGCCAGCGAAACAGAAAATGCAGTATCTAGCTTATTTGTATACCCAAATCCGGTAAAAGATCATGTAAACATTGTTATTCCGGATGCAAAAGGATCAAAATCTGTTTTGAAGGTATTTGATAATTCCGGTAGGTTAATGAAATCCGTTGAAGTGGACGGAGAAAAATTCATTCTGGACGTAACCGGTTTTACTTCTGGCATGTACAACATTGTTGTTTACAGCAATGGTAAGGTATTGAAAAATTCGATTATCAAAGAATAACATACCTGGATTAGTTTCAAAAGGCTGTCTAAAGAAAATTTAGACAGCCTTTTTCATTTTGGGGAACATTGTTCTATGTACTAATTGACGCGTCCAGGTCTATCGACGCTGGAAGGTCGCTCTGCGTCAAACACCTCTATCCTCTACAATAATCTGCCATCGTCTTTCATTTTTGCCATTTTTTTCGTAAATTACAAGAATTCAAAATACATGACCTATGGAAATAACTGATGAAGTATTTTACGATTATTATATGGTTCACGGGGGTCTAAAACAGATCAGAACCAATATTGAAATGAATATTCCTACCAGAATTCAAAAAAGGTCTTCTAAAGTGCAACATAAGAATATTGTGAATGAAACCGATTGTCTTAATAATAGCTGGAAGGATTTAGTAACTGAGATCAACGTTAAATTAAAAAAAGACGATTTAGATCTGGACCATTTTAACGTTGATAAATGAAGACATGTCTTGCTGAATCAATCTACCGGCCGGAGCTTCATTTACCTTTCCATATACCCACGCATATAAGCCAGGCTGGAGCTTTATAATACCAGTAACCATCTTCAATTTGCGGATACATAAATCCCAGGAAAGTCCATTATCCGTAAAACTGCTTTCACGCTTATCGCTCACAAACAACGAGTTATAAATGATTTGCAAGAAAGTATAAAAATCGCGAGTATTACATTAAAATTCTTAATTTTAATTTTTGAATTAACTTCGTTTTTGCTGGCCATTTGTGATCTAACTATCTTATTATGGAACAAATACTACATCCTGATGCATGGCTTATATTTTCTCCCGATATATACTGTAATCTGAAGAGTAAATATCGCTTGTCTCCCCATGAAAAAAATAATTTAATACCCGGGAAAATTAGAACAGAGGAACTCCTCCAAGTTTTGGAAATAAGCGGCAGAAAATTTTTAATCACCTTAACAGGAGGCGGAGAGCCTTTTTTGATTCCCAACATCATTGAATTTTCCCACGAAATAACAAAAAAACATTTTCTTGCTTTTAACACCAGCCTCACCAAACCGA
>CAYZNC010000058.1:0-21383 GCA_964478555.1 uncultured Bacteroidales bacterium
GATGTAATGTCGTTCATATTAAATAGATATAAGATATAAGATATAAGATATAAGACTTCCGTCTTCTGTCTTCGTTTTATTTTATTTTCAGGCTTATGCCGGAAATCATTAGGTAGGCTTCTTGCGCCATTCCTGCTATGGTTTGGTTCATAATGCCCTGCAATTCAACAAATTTTCGGCCTGATTCAGTCTGGGCATGAAGACTCATGCCAATTTCATTGGACACCACAATGTTTGTAAAATCTTGCTTCATAAATAGTTGCCATTCATTTTGAGCTTTTGCGATGGCTTTTTCACAATCATAGGCTTGTGATGCAAAAATATTGGTAAGCCACAATGTTACACAATCAAGAACCACCACTTTTCCCTGAAGATTGTGTTGCGAGATGCTTATTTCTTCTTCAATAGTTGTCCATTGCGCATTACGCTCGCTTTTGTGGCGTTCTACCCGGTTGGCAAAGTCGTTGTCCCATATTTTTGCAGTTGCCAAATATACAGGATTTGATGAAAGGCTAAGAGCCATTTGTTGCGCAAAGCTACTTTTGCCCGATCGTTCACCGCCTGTAATAAAAATTAGTTTATGCATTTCAGGCTTGTAATTACTTAATTAAAAAATATTTCGTCGGGATAGATACCAACTTGAAAAGAATCAACTTTGGCATAGGAAGAATTGTACCTGATTACCCAACCATTGGTGGTGCCATTGCGGATGTCCGACCCATAAAACATTCCCGTTTCGGGATCCAAGCCAATATTGTAAAAGTCGCGGTTTATTTTGGCTGCTGTACTGAGCGATGTGCTATTAATACTTTGTTCGTATACATTTCCGTCGAGTGTATAAAAAAGTAAATCTTTGGCATTGTTGATGAGTAAAGGTCTACGATCAGAAGTTTTCAATAAAGAATTAAAATTCAAGGTCAGTTCAACCGCGTTGTTGGAAGGGTTAATCCTTACAAGTGCTCCGGGTTGATCAAACCCAGAATAGTCATCTTTCCATTTTCCTCCGCACAGTACCCATAATTTATTGTTTTTATCCAAAACAATGGCTTGAGGATTATAGCCAACCTGGATTTTGGTCACCAATGTGTCAGCTAATGAATTGATAACTGCAACTGTACTATCGCTGCCAAATCCACCTGAATTAGTTACATAAACAAAATTACCGGCTTTTACCATTTTCTCTGTACCTGCACCTGCTGGTATTGTTTTGGTAATATTGTTAGTTATGAGATCAATGACCGCCAGAGAACCATCAACTCCTGAGCCCCATTGGGAAACATAGGCTTTGTGGTCATCAATAGCCAGCATATAACGGGGCTGTGCGAGGCCGTTAATAACACCTGTTGAAGTAAAATCGGAATTGGACACAATTTCTACCTTACCGGAATTATTGACAACGATATAATATTTCCCATTGATTTCCGTAATGGACTGGGCGATATCGCCCAACGGGCGGTTATTGACCAACTCAAATAAATTGTTGGTAATGGCTTTACTCGACGGGTCGTAAAAACTTAATGATCCATTTCCATGGTTAAAAATTCCTTCATTAACAATAAAAACTCCTTTTTTATCAGTCCATTCAAATTTTGGATTGGAGTTTTTGCACCCAACTAAGGAAATAAAAAGCGATGAGGCCAAAATAGCCTTTGAAAGTAACTTAAAATTCATGATTTATGATTTAGAGTTTATATGCAATATTGAGCTGATAATTTCGCAGAGGCATAGGATAATACTCCATAACCTGGTATACCGAGTTCCACAAGTTGTTAACCTGGAAACTCAGTGTAAGAAGCTGGTTGCGAAATGTAAAATTTTTTCCGAGA
The DNA here is from genome assembly GCA_964478555.1 of uncultured Bacteroidales bacterium. GTDB lineage: Bacteria > Bacteroidota > Bacteroidia > Bacteroidales > JAAUTT01 > JAAUTT01. The sequence continues at coordinate 1,827 of CAYZNC010000058.1, forward strand.
CTGATATTTCCAAGGGAATATGGAGCAACAGATTTGGTGTTGTCCGTTTCGGAGAAGCGTTTTCCGGAATAACTTTGTCCGTAGTAAAGAGTAAAACCGCTGTATGCCATTGTAATTGTACATAAGCCCTTGTGTAGAGGAACATAAATTAATTGTTTGTTAAAAGCAGGGTCATTGGCAAAGTCAGCGTTATCTTTGGTTGATTTGGTATAGGAGTATGACAGCGTAGTTTTTATAAAAATTTTCTTTAAAGGGAAGGAAAAGGATAACTCGTTTTCGACACCTCTTGCCCATACCTGGCTTATATTTTCAGGATTCCAGTCATTGTTCAGAGGTACCCATAGGATCCAATTGGATACTTTATTATTAAAACCGGTTAATTCGTACCGGAAATTGGCTTTTTCAATTCTTTGCGAGAGTGCTAATCCAAGTTCCTGATTAAATCCTGATTCACATTTGAGATTTGGGTTGCCTGATCCTATCCAATATAAATCGTTGAGTGTTGGTACCCGGTAATTTTTTGATATCAGGCCCTTGATGACGAAAAGCGAATTTATAGGTCTTTCGAATCCCAGGGAAAAAGTAAGCGGGGTCATTCTCTCATTAATTAATTCATCACGTAAGTTCAATGCAATTTTCAATTTTGATTCATTGTCGTTAAACCGATAAGATGTAAAAAACGCTATTCTGTTTCGTTGCGCGTTGGAGACGAGGCTTTCCGAAATTCCTTTTTCAAAGGTGTAGTCGATTCCGGTATTGATCATATGATTGAGGCTAAGTTTTAAATTGTACTCCGCTTCTGTACTCGATTGTATAGATTGAAAATGAGAGGTATCGTAGATCATAAAATAGTCCGAAAATCCTGACCGTAGAGTAAAATCTGAATTATCGTGCCATGTTTTCCAGGAAGCGGTGGCCCTGTAAAACTTATCCCGCTGATTATCCTTGTCAGGATTTTGAAAATTGGTCATCATAGGAGGGATGTCCTTATTATTATCCTGAAACCAGAAAAAGCTTTCTAGTTTACTGCTGTTGCTTAGTTTAAAAGCATTGCCGGCTAAAAGACCGTATTGTTTTCGTCCGGCGTTTTTAAGGGTTTCAATGGGAGCCCCATATTCTGTGGTATTTTTGAATTTGAAATCATTTTGTGCTTCTCCATAAAAACTCTTTATCACCCCTGAATAAAAGCTGTTACTATATCCGAGATTCAGACCACCGATCATGTTACCATAACTGCCATATCCGGAGCTAATGGTTGAAGTGAGGCCTTTGTCGAAATTTAAAATATTGTTCATGTGAATGACTCCGCCAATGGCGCCGCTTCCAAATAAGGCGCTGCAGCCACCATATTGTACTTTAATATCATCCATGAAATTGATTGGGATAAGCGAGCAGTCAACCCCACCATTCAGAAGGTCCTGCAGATTAAACCCGTTCCACAAAACTGCTGTATGGCTCGACCCTGTTCCGCGTATTGAAGGATTGCTTAAGCCCAATCCGTAAGAATTAATTTGTACCTGGCTGTAGGCACTCAGTACTTGCGAAAGATTTGCGGTAGAGTAGGAGCCAAGGAGAGAACTATCCATGGTGCGGATTTTGTTTCCTACGGAAAAGTATTCAATTCGGTTGGAAGAAACAGTTACTTCATGAATTTGAAATACCGAATCGGCAATACCCTTAGTTTGTGCACTTAGCGTGACACAGTGAATAAAAAACAAGGCAAATGGTAAAAAATACTTCATTACAAATAATTTAGGTTTTTTGACTAAAATCATTCGTAACAAGCGGAATAAAGTTATAAAGAATCGAGATTATATCTTAATTCTTCGCTTTTATCCCCGAAAGCTACAATTGAAGTTGCAAAATGGCAGGTTTTCTGACTTACTCCCTTTCAGCTGCCTTCCCAACCGCCAATTGGCGATCAGTGGCTTGTAGCGCTAAAAGAATATGGAATTTTACAGCAGCGGGTACTGTTCAGGATTTACACCTGATTCCCTTAAACTAATCCCTGAAGTGGGATTGGCTCACCATTATGATGCAAATATATCAAAAATTTGGTCGACGAATAGCCTTGTTAATAACTTTGTGAGAAGAAGTTATAAATACCTGTATGCTATTGGTATTGCACTAGTGCAGGTGCATTCGGCAGGAATGTTGGCAGATTCAATACTGGTTCGCCTGATATTTCAAAGGGGTCAGCATGTGATCCCCGGGGAATGTTCGGATAGAATGAAAATCTAATTTGTAATGTATTAAAAACCAATCGTTCATTACGAATGCGAATGCCCAGTCCAAGGCCCGTGTATGGGAATCTGTCATAGACATTTTCATTCTGTTTTCCAATCCAACACAAATCGGCAAACCCAAAAACAATAAAATGGAAATCGAGTACAGAGAGAGGGGTAAAGCAAACAGTTTCGAAATGTAAATTCAATCGGCGGTTGCCGGTTAATGAATCGTCCTCAAATCCCGCAATGCCATTGTTTTTGTTTATGTTTAAACTTTCGTTGGTAAAACGGTTAATTCCTTGGGTAAAGTCAATATTTACAAATTGGCGTAATCGGAAAGTTTGTGCCAGAATAATGGGTGAAAAATAATGCAAATTGGCTTGGATTATACCTTGATTTTCATCGTAAGCATAATTGTAGAAACCACTTAAGTTTACAGAACTATAGAAGTACCCGAGGTTTCCAATCAAATTGCCGAAAGCAAGCATAGCTCCGCCGTATCGTCGGTTAAAAAACTCGTTTCTTTCAAATCCTAAGGTCAATTGGGCTTCAAGACCGATAGGAATATCTTCTGTTCGTCCGAAATTATAAATATAATTACTTTTGAAAAAACTCATTTTTGTGTATGCTAAAGAACCCAGGACCGTTGTTTTGTTTTGGAAATTGTAAAATGAGTTTTCCTGTATTACAGGCCTGTCAAAAAAAGCATTATTTATTAATCGTGCAGCAATTGTAATATTTCTTCTTGTTTTGGAGAGGTCATTACCCCTGATCAAGAATGATCTTCCCAACCATGCGTCATAGGTGTCGAATTTGAGTGGTGTCAGGGTGTAGAAAGTGTCTATTTTAAATTTGGTTTGTGTTTCAGTGTGAGACAGCGCAAACCCTCCAGCATATTTTGTATTTGGGGTAAGAAAGTTACGTTGTAACATTAAACCGTAAACTTTTGTATCAAATGCATTAAAATAACTTAAACTTCCCTGAATAAAGGACCCGCCAATATTGTTAATTCCATACATTCCACTGTAGCCTGTAGTGGGTTTTTGGTGAGAATCCCACAAAATATTGTTTTGGATTTGATGTCCAAACCCTAAAATATTGCGATCCCATAACTGAAACATGCCTGAATGCAGGTCATTTATTTTTATGTCAAAGGCATCTGCCCAAACATCCTTGGTAATTATACGAATATCCACCGAATCATTAAATTCACCAATGGGCTCAACAACAATTTTTGCATCTTCCAAATAGGGTAACCCACGCAGGAGTCGCTCATTATCTGCTAAAATAACCGGTTTTAATCCGTCTCCTTCCTTAAAGAGTAGATTGTTACGTATAAGATGGTTTTTGGTTTGTACATGCAGTTTATTTCCGGTCCTGCCTGCCCAGCTTCGTGGAGAACGGTTTGTATCGTTAACTGTGGGGCCGAACACATCGAGCTGACTTATTTTAATGTGTCGTATAGGCCTTTCCCTATATTGTATGAAGGGTAATATACTTAGACTTGTTTTTAGCGAATCGATATTACCGTCATTTTTTGAACGTGCAATGATAATGCTATGAAGTCCCCGGGTTAGGCGATTCTTGCCGGCACGTTGCGCAAGTCTGTTATAGAAACTTTCGCTCTTACTGGGTTTTATTTCGTACTTCAGGTTGATTGGAACGGGAACGATAGTGTCTTTTTTGACAATATAAGTACGATTCTGAATTTTTAAAATTTGTCCCTGTTTCAAAAAAATACTATCCATGCTCAGGGTGGAAGCAGTTTTCTGACCATATCCCGTAGCTAACTTTATAAGGAGTATACCTCCAAAAACAAGTACTAAACTGTAGTTTCGCAGAATAAAACCTATTTATAAATTTAATTTTGTTTCAGCTGATACATCATCTGAATTAAATGTAAATCCAAGTCTTTTACCAGTTTGAATTTTGGATGATTCTATTTGAGAATTAATTTGGGCTACGTTTACTATTTTTACGCTGTCGTAAGGTGGCACCAACAAGTCAAATTCCAATGAATACTGAATTGCCGAGTAAATAATATCTCTTAATATTTCGTTGTTAATTTGTTCTGTACCAAAATTGTTACACCAAAATCCCATTTGTCGTTTTCCTTCTACAAAATAATTAAGATCCTTGTTAATAAAAATCCTGGCAATCAGATATCCCAGATCGTCGGTGCGATTGTAACGAAATGAGTCATTTAAGAAGTTATATATACTAATCATCCCGCAAATTGTGCTTAACGGATTTTTTTCAACGTACGATAGTCTCCGAACAGGATGATTCCGGTCGAATTCAAATGCATTGGAATGCATAGTGAATACCAGCAAATCCCCTGCAACTTTTAACTGTGCGTCAAATATTCCCTGGTCTGTATACTCCAAACACACTCTTTGATCAATATCATTAAGATTGGAATTCAGATTATTAGCGATATAATTTAAAACAGCTTTAAGATTTGTAAAAGTAGAAAATGTATTGTCATAAACATGTTGCTTTTGTACTGATTTATTGGAGATTATTTTAACAATTTCTTCCTTATTGCCTACTTGATCCATTTTTTACTTTTATTAAAGTTAATAAAAAATTATTGAATATCCGCATGCTCACTAATTAAAGCAAATAAATTGATTTTAAGTACAATAACCGTTAACATACGGATATTTTTTTAAATTTTTAATAGGCCCTGGCAAACATTACTCTTTGTATCGATGGCTTTCCTGTACGAATGCATTTTCCAGGCTCCTGTTTATTTTCAAACGGTATGCAGCGTATAGTAGCCTTGGTTTCATCCTTTATCAGCTCTTCAGTTTCTGCGGTGCCATCCCAATGAGCAAGGATAAAACCTCCTTTGTCATCGAGTATTTGTTTAAATTCCTCATACGAATCAGCTGTGAAGGTATGTTCTTTCCTGTAATTCAAAGCCTTTTGATAAATACTTTGTTGCATTTTGTCAAGCAGGTCAACAACATAATCAACTGCAGTTTCCATGGCAATTGTCTGTTTTTCCAAAGTATCGCGCCGGGCCACTTCAAGTGTTTTGTTCTCTATATCACGTGGGCCTATTGCTATACGGACAGGAATGCCTTTCAATTCATGTTCGGCGAATTTAAAACCTGGTTTACACGTGTCGCGATCGTCAAATTGAACGGAAAGACCTTTGGATTCGAGTTGTTTCTTTAAGGGAAGAACTGTTTCAGCAATTAACGCTAATTGTTCCGGTTTATTGTAAATGGGTACAAAAACTACTTGAATTGGCGCTAATGCCGGAGGTAGAACCAGTCCGTTATCATCTGAATGAGCCATTACAAGCGCTCCCATTAGTCGGGTTGAGACACCCCATGAGGTGGCCCATACATAGTCCAGTTTACCTTCTTTGTTTGCAAATTTAACATCGAATGCTTTTGCAAAATTTTGTCCTAAAAAGTGGGATGTTCCGGATTGCAAAGCTTTGCCATCTTGCATCAGGGCTTCAATGCAAAAAGTATCGATGGCTCCGGCAAAACGTTCGTTTGCTGTTTTAACTCCTTTTATAACGGGCAATGCCATGTAATTTTCAACAAAATTCGCGTAAACGTTAATCATTTTGTAGGTTTCTTCAATAGCTTCTTCTTTAGTGGCATGTGCTGTATGGCCTTCCTGCCACAGAAATTCTGCAGTCCTCAAAAACAAACGAGTTCGCATTTCCCATCTGACTACGTTCGCCCATTGATTGATAAGCAACGGTAAATCACGATATGATTGTATCCAGCCCTTGTAAGTATTCCAAATAATAGTTTCGGAGGTAGGACGGATAATTAATTCTTCTTCAAGTTTGGCCGTTTCATCCACAATGATGCCTTTTCCATTAGGATCATTTTTTAAACGATAGTGGGTCACTACAGCACATTCTTTAGCAAATCCTTCAACATGACTTGCTTCTTTACTAAAAAATGATTTTGGAATCAATAGTGGGAAATAAGCATTCGAATGTCCTGTGTCCTTAAACATTTTATCCAAAATACTTTGCATTTTTTCCCAAATGGCATAGCCATAAGGTTTGATGATCATACATCCGCGAACCGCTGAATTGTCAGCAAGTCCTGCCTTAATAACCAAATCGTTATACCATTGTGAATAATTTTCAGTTCTACTTGTAATTTCTTTTGCCATGTTGCTTTTTGGTATGGTATTTGTATAATTTATAATGTTTAATTATACTTGCAAAGTAAATAATTTTGAATTAAAAACTATACCTAACCTTTCGGAGGACGAGTTATGAAACTAATAATTATGATCTCAATTTCCACAGCACTGCTCGTAGGTGCTTGTTCCTCAGGGTATTACGCCAGTGCAGGGCGCGATGATTTATATTACAATCCCAAAAACAATAATAATGCACAGGTACAAAATACCTCGTTACAAAATCAAACCCAACAAAACCAAACCGTTAAGAAATCAGCTTCTGTTAATGACAATCGATTAACAGATTATGAAAAATACCGTAAGCAGCGTGATAACGGGGAATTGAATGATTCCACGGTAAGCCAGTCTTATTATGATGATTCTATTGCTGATCAGGCAAATTCAAGAAAACCTGAAATGGAATCAGATAATTATTACGGTAATAACGAAGATTATGGCGACGGTTATGCTCCCATGTTCCGTCGTTTTAATGGTTATTATTCACCTTATGGTTGGGGCATGAGTTATGGCATGGGTTACGGAATGGGTTATTATGATCCGTTTTATTATGATCCGTTCTACTATAATTCATGGTATTATAACCCTTGGTACTATAACTATTATCCATATGGTTATGGTTACGGTTACTACAATCACGGATATTATCATGGATATTACGGATCAGATTACTATGGCACCTATAGAGGTGGATATTCACAAAATACGCGTTCAAGTACCATTAGTCAAAATACAAGAAGAACCTATGGAAATGTGAATAGAATGTCGTCTAGTATACAAAGAAGCACAAGTTCAACACAACAACGAACCAGTTCGGTAAGCAGACCATCTATACGTAATGGACAAGTTTATACCCGCAGCGGTGGAACGAATACAACAAGGCGTTATACCAATAGTAACGGTACCGCGCGTACATATACACCTCGTTATTCCAAATCGAATTCAGAAAGACCTAGTTATAATAATAATGAGAGCCGGACATACAGTACTCCATCATCAGGTTCACGCGAGAGAACGTATTCTCCTCCTCCTAGCAATTCAAGAAGTTCTTCTAGCAGTTCGTCCAGTAGTTCAACCAGAACGTATTCTTCACCGAGTAGTTCGTCCAGCTCGTCACGAGGCTCTTCGAGTAGTTCCTCTGGTTCTTCCAGAAGCAGTTCTTCTGGTTCATCAGGTTCTTCTTCCAGATCTTCCGGTGGTGGAGGAGGTCGTAGATAATTTACATGTATTATCTATTATATCTATGCGTTCTTGAATTTTACATAGAGAAATTTTAAAAGGACCTTCAAAAATTTAGTCTTATGAAAAAGGTTTTAATCACTATAATTTCAGCCTTTGCAGTTTTAATAGCTATTCAGGCTCAAAATATATTACCCTCGAATATGGCGATGTTTTCGCAAACTTATTCCTGGGGAACAGCCAGGACTATGGGTATGGGCGGAGCATTCGGTGCACTTGGCGCAGATCAGTCTGCGATAAGTATAAACCCTGCCGGAATAGGAGTATACCGCTCTTCTGATTTTTCATTCTCGCTTTCCGTCAATAACAATTTTTCGAGTTCCAATTATCTTAATCATACCGGTACCGACTTTTCCAATAAGTTAAAAATAAGTAATATCGGCTACGTTTATAATCATCTCTGGGACAAGGATAAAGGCCTGGTAAGTATGAGCTTTGGCATAGCTTATAACCGGTTAAATGATTTTGACAGAAATATTGTTATTAAAAATCCCAGTGCAACCAGTTCTTACCTGGATGAATTAAATTATTATGCTAACGGTCAGGGAACAGGAGCCTTGTCTCCAAGCCAGTTCAATCAATATTATGAAGGCCTGGCCTGGGATACCTATTTATTAGATACCGTGTTATATGGACCAGGTTGGTATCATTCCAATTTTTCCAACACTCATACTTATGGTCAGCAGATGATCAGAAATATTCAAACGCGAGGAGGCATTGGTGAATATGATTTTTCTTTTGGTTTAAATATCAGTAACAAGTTCTTTTGGGGAGCTACCATTGGCGTACAAAATATTGATTACCAAGAAACCGTGACGCATACGGAAACGGATGTGAATGGGAATATTCCTAATTTTCAATCATTTACCTTTAACCAATATCTTAAGGTTTATGGAACAGGGTATAATTTCAAAACAGGTATTATCTATAGGCCTATTGATTTATTACGCTTGGGATTAGCTGTTCATTCACCAACATTTTATAATAATCTTACTTCGGACTTTCATACAGATATGGATGCTAATTTCGATATTCCTCTTGCCAATAATTCGACCAATGCTTTTGAAAGTACAGCGGTGATTACGGATAATAACACTTTCGCTACACCATGGAAGTTAATTGGTAGCCTTGGTTTAAAATTTAAACAATTTGGCTTATTAAGTGTGGATGTAGAACACCTGGATTATTCCACCATGCAATTATCCGGTGATGAAAGTGCTTATCAGAACGATAGTGTGAAGGCCGGATATCAGAGTGTGACTAATTTACGTTTTGGTGCTGAAGGAAAATTAGGAAGATTTGCCATTCGTGCAGGTTTGGGGTTAAATCCTTCTCCCGTAAAAGGTTCTACAAAGATCGATACCAAAACATATTCAGCAGGCCTTGGATACACGGGAAAATCATTTTATTGCGATCTTGCTTATGTTCTTCTTCAATATAATAATAGTCATACTTTATATCAATATATTGAATCGAAAGGGAGTAACGGATTGCCTACCTGGTCATACGCACCTCAGGTAGCCGACATAAAAAATTATGTTAACAGATTTGTTGCAACTATTGGATTTCGTTTCTAATTTTGAAGATAATTACACGTGGGTTTTAGGTTATGTGATAGTTAGGTTTTAGGGTTAACACAAGGCCGTTCCGAAAGGAATGGCCTTTTTTAATACATACTTTCCAATAATAACTTCTTTGCGTCAGGACCAGTGTTAAAGATCAGATCAATGATACTGAGATTTGGCATGAAACCTCCTTTAGGCTCAAAGACCTGCCGGTAAACTGGAGGTGAAAATTCAGGACTAACCGGTAACTTCGGATGAATCTTTTCACGAAAATCAATACAATTTTCCGTAACCCCTTTGTTATATTGTTCGGTTCCTGTTATTTGAATTTTCACTTCGAGCAATTGACAAATGGTATTGATCAAATCCAGGTTAAAATCATACAGGAGTTCATATTTGCGCTCGTAAAAAGGAGCCAGATCGTCTATGTAAAATTGGTAAAAAGGAGCACAACGATACGCCGATTCGATGGCTTTAAAATGAATTTTTTTCCAGTTCGCCGTGTTGTCAATTTGTATATCCCTGGTGTATATTTTTAATTGTTGCCCTTTTGTTACAGGAATGCTAAGAATTTGAGGGCCATTGGCTCCATAAATGACACATCTGTTCCGGTAGGTTTGTTTGGGATAATGCTCAAACCTTTCCATGAGCATATTTTCAGCGACTATTAGTTTAGCATAGTATTGAATAGGACCCAGATAGGTGGTTGAGAAAATAGATGTCATTTTAGTTTGTTGTCATTAAGCCTTCGGTGTAATTTGCCTTCAGCGTCATTTCGCTTCGCTGTCACACCAGTGGTCAATAAGTGTTCTTCGTGGCAAACCTCAAAGGTTTCAAAAACCTTTGAGGTTAATTAACCCAATGGCTATAAAATGGCGCCGAACGCAAATGACCATTGATGACGCGTAGCAAATGCCTATTTCTATATCTTGTTAATCATGCTCGCAACATAGCCAGCTCCGAACCCATTATCGATGTTGACAACACTTATGCCGGCAGAGCATGAGTTGAGCATGGTAAGAAGTGCTGCCAATCCTTGAAAGTTAGCTCCATACCCAACACTTGTGGGGACTGCAATAATTGGTTTGTTTACGAGACCACCTAAAACACTGGCTAACGCTCCTTCCATACCGGCTATAGCAATAATAACCTTGCCGCCCCTGATGATATCGATCCGTTGATACAACCGGTGAATTCCTGCCACTCCAACGTCATAGATTCGTTCAACACGATTCCCGAAAATTTCTGCCGTAGCAGCAGCCTCTTCGGCTACAGGAATATCAGCCGTTCCAGCGGTAACTATAGCAATGTAACTTTCGGGTGGTTCTATTTTTTTTAATTGGATAACCATCACCTTGCCTATTTCATTGTAGGTGCATTCAGGAAATTGCTTATGCACCAATTTAAAAAGCTCAGGTGTAGCTCTGGTTGCCAAGATGTTGTTTTTTTTGGCATACATCATGGCTATGATTTTCAATACTTGTTCGTTGGTTTTTCCTGAGCACAAAATAACTTCCGGGTAGCCTGTTCGCAATTCTCTGTGATGGTCTATTTTAGCAAAGCCAGCTTCTTCAAAGGGCAAATCACGTAATTGATCCATAGCTGAATCAATAGAAGATTTACCATCTTTAACATCCTGCAATATTTTTTTAATTTCTTCGGGTAACATTCAATTATTATTTATTTCAAGTTCAGGATAACGAGTTTTAAGGTCCGGTTCCTTTAACCCGCAACTTACAACCCGCAACCAGGTCCATTTTTAACAGCTAATGTTACTCTGGCATCGCATCGTTATGGCTTCCCATCCGGTATCCTTCCATGTCGAGGGTAACATAGGTAAAACCTGCTTGCCTGAGTTTTTCAGAAATCTGATTAAACATTTCAGGACTTAAAATAGCGGGCATATTGTCTTTTACAATTTCAATGCGAGCCAGATTTCCGTGTATGCGAACTCTTGATCCATCAAATCCGATACTTCGCAAATACTTTTCAGTTTCTTCTATTCGCTTAAGTTCACCATTTTTGATTTCCTGACCATAGGGAATGCGGGTAAGAAGACAAGCATAGGCTGGTTTTTCCCAGGTGGGTAATCCCAGTTGCAGTGAAAATCGTCTGATTTCCGGTTTTGTTATGCTCATGTCAAGAAAAGGACTGATTATCTTCAGTTCTTTCAGAGCTTTAATGCCTGGCCTATAGTCATTTAAATCGTCCAAATTGGTGCCATCCATCAACGTATTAACCTTTTCTTTCTGTGCCTCCTTCAACATAAATTTGAAAAGATTTGATTTACACCAATAACAACGGTCTTTTGGGTTTTCTTTCAATTTAATTAAAAAAGGAAATTCAAGAATTTTATGCTTGATATTGTGCTGTTTGGTAAACGAAATGGCTTCCTCTATTTCCCAGGTTGGGATGTACGGCGTTTTTACAGTGATAGCGAGTACGTTATCGTTTAAGGCCAGCTGAGAAGCTTTTAGAAGCAGGGTGCTATCGGTTCCTCCTGAGAAAGCGACAGCAATTTGTTCATAAGTTTTAAGATGGTTCAGGAGATTGTTAAACTTTACACTGTGATTATTCATTGAGGTTTCTTCCATAGTTAGAGAATCAAAAACGGGGCTATTATTTTTTTAGTATTTTAATTTCAATAAAAATCTAATGATTCAGTAAGCTTTCAATTTCTAGGTATATATCTAAAATAGGTACTTTGCTTTGTTGTGATATCTTTAAACAATCGTCATATTCGGGTTTCGATTTGATAATCTTATTGTTCAGACATCCATGTTTAATTCTCACCTTTCCCCATTTAGTTTCGATGGTTTCCCAGCTGCGCTGAAGCATGGTTTTTTGTACTTGATATTTACGCAGTCCCAGGGTGGAAGTTTCGGTAAGGAGAATGTTTTCGATGATGTTTGTTTGAAGATACTGACAGAGAACGCTTATTTTAATGGCGGGACGTGTTTTTTTCATAATGATCGTTTGAAAAAAAACATCTTCTGCTCCGGCATCAAATAATTTTTCCATCACATATTCATAAAGCTCAGGATTCATATCGTCAATATTGCACTCGATCATGGTAGATGTGGAAGTTTGCGTGTCATCCGTAACTGACTCGGCAACACATAATCTTAGCACATTTGGTATGGCATTATCATTGTGGCCTATGCCATAGGCAATTTTTTTAATGTTCAAATGAGGTTGGTTGGCAAATTCAGTTACCAGGGCCGCTATAATTGCAGCACCTGTTGGTGTGGTAGTTTCAGCATTGACAGCGCCAAACTTTACCGGTTTATTTTTTAATATTTCGAGTGTTGCCGGGGCAGGAACAGGAAAGGTTCCATGAGCACAATTAACAAATCCGCCTCCCAATTCTACCGATGATGCAATAATCTTGTCGGGTTTCAGGTAATTTATACAAATGGCGGCACCCACAATATCAACAATCGAATCCACAGCGCCAACCTCATGGAAATGAACTTCATCAATCGTTTTTCCATGAATTTTCGCCTCGGCTTCTGCTATTTTCGTAAAAATTTCTATACTTAATTTTTGAACAAAAACATCTAACGAACTTTTTTCAATCAAATGGCAGATGTCCCCAAAATTTCGTCCATGTGTATGACCTCCATTTAGTTTTGCATAGTTATGGTCAATTTGGTTTTGATCGGCATAGGTGTAATTAGCTTGGCTATGAGTGTTTTGGATTAATACATTGGCACGGGTACCCGTAATACCTTTACGTTGATCCTTTGTAAAAGACAGCGAATAGCCACTAATTTTTAACTTCTGAAGTTCATTGATAAGATATGAGGGATCCACACCCAGATCGACCATTGCTCCAAGGTTCATGTCGCCACTAATGCCTGAAAAACAGTCATAATATAAAATCATAGAGGTTGCTTTTGAAGCTTCAAAATTACAAATTACAAATACATTTCTGCATATTCTTTGAATTAAGAATTGAAAAATACCTTAAAAGTTATACATTTCGTGACTTTTGTGGACAAGACACAAGACATAAGAACCAGGCAGCAAGATGCAAGATGCAAGTTTTTAAAGCCTGTCCGACTATTGGCGGAGGGTTGGGGTTGAAACCGTAAGTTGTAAGGCTTTTAATTCCAGTCAGTTTTGACCTCCCTATAAGGTTAATATATAAACTAAATATTGGCTCCTATTTTTGACTTTCTATCAATTGTACTGGCTTAACCGTGTATCCTTCTTTTTGCATTAAAGCTAATATTCCTTTATCGCCACCCAGGTGACCGCAACCCACGGCGATAAAACAGCTATGCTCTTTGGTTAACTTTTCAATTTTTGCCACCCATTTTTGGTTACGATTATAAATTAAAACATCTGCAAAATTTTTGAACTCCTGGTCTTCAATGATTAGTTTATAAACGTTATCGATATTTTGCGAAAGGTAGACATCGACTAATTGTTGAAATTCCTTTTTAGATTTATTCAATTCTTTTATTGCGGTCACTAATAATCTGGCTTGTTCTTTTAAAGGAATCTGATCAATACAGCTTGTTTGTTCTTTCACGGTTTCTAAACCCATCATTTCCTTACCTGATGTTTTTGTCATTTGAAGAAAACTTTGTTCATACGACTCCGCATTGGGACCTGTAAAAAGTGGTATAATAAGGGCGGACAGCATTAGTGGCTTTATGTGACCAACCATCGATAGCTGAATACCAAGGGTATCACCAAAAAATTTGGTTACAATATTTAAATCTCCTGGAGTTAGGAGGTCGCTGATAGTAGTGTCTTTCATTAACATTAACCGTTGAGCCTCACTCATCATTGAAGGATCGTTAAGGTTCAGTTCAAGCACAATTTTATCTGCCGCGTTGAATTTTTCGACAACGATTTGAGGTAGAAAAAATTTTTCATGAGGTATAGCGTGTATTGTGCCAAAAAAATAGGAGGGTTTTGCTAAATCTTTTCCGCTAATTTCCCATAATAAGGAGGAATGCTGATTTTGGGCATTGCCAGTAATGGAAAGTCCCGAGCAAAGGATCAGGATATAAAGAAAATGCTTAAAGGAATAGTTCATTTTTGGCGTGCTAAATTTATAATGTGAGTCTTTCATCCAGCTTTCGAATGGTTTCGCGTAAAAATTCTTCAAAATCTTTGGCGAATTCTTTACGTTTGAGTGCAAATTCAACGGTAGTTTTGAGAAAATCGAGTTTGTTACCAATATCATAACGTTTACCCTCGATCGTGGTTGCGATGATGCCTTCCTGCTTTAAAAGAATTCTCAAAGCATCAGTAAGTTGAATTTCATTGCCTTTACCACGTGGAGTTTGTTCCAATGCTTTGAATATTTCAGGGGTAAGAATATATCGTCCAGCAATAGCAAGGTTTGACGGAGCCTGGTCACGATCAGGTTTTTCAATTAATTCGGTAAGCTGCATTATTCTATCGCTGATGGGGGTTCCACCGGCAATACCGTAGCGGGATACTTTTTCCCAGGGCACTGTTTCAACCGCAATAACCGTTTGACGAAACTGTTCATATGAATCAATCAATTGCTGGGTAACAGGTATAACTGAATCGATAATGGTATCGCCTAACAACACCGCGAATGGTTCATTGCCACAGTGAAAACGTGCGTGATAAATGGCATCACCGAGTCCGTTAAGCTCTTTTTGCCTTATGAAGTGGATGTTAGCCATGTTTTCAATATGGCGTAGCTTTGTATATAAGGCTTCATCTTCCTTTTCCTTGATAATTGATTCAAGCTCAATATTTCTATCAAAATGATCTTCGATGGAACGTTTACCTTTTCCCGAAATAATCAGAATATCTTCTATACCTGAGTCAACACATTCCTGAACTACATACTGGATAGTTGGAGTATCGATAACGGGTAGCATTTCTTTTGGTTGTGCTTTGGTTGCAGGCAAAAAACGGGTTCCGAATCCTGCTGCAGGTATAACAGCTTTTTTAATCATAGGTTGATTACATTATAATTGGTTTAATAACACGCGCATTGATTTTTCGAAGATAAAGAATAAGTTTCTGAAGCATTTCATCATCTTCATAAGTGCCGATAATGGCACCCCCCGAACCTGAAAACTTAGCACTGGCACCACATTCGCGAGCAGTTGTAACAAGTTCCATATTGCTCGGTGAGATATTCATAATTTTGCAGCGAAGATCGAAGTTCCGGTTAATTAGTGTTTTCAGCGTTTCGTGGTCCTTGTTTAGAATTGCTGCGCGTCCTTGTTCGGCCAGGGAGGCTATTTCGGCAAGAGTATCATGCACAAGCCGGTCGCCTTTATCATATTTTTCACGGATATTATTCAGCACTGTTCCTGATACTTTGCCTAGTTCTATTTTGTATGCCAGATATAGTTTTGGTAGTAGGGAAGGATTAAGGCTTTCATATTTTCCAAAGTTATTTTTTTCAAGATGTTTTTTTTCGAAATCCATGTATACGCAACCTTCATAAACCTGAATTACCCTATCCTGGAGTCCCGCATTGATGCCTAGTTCTTCTGATTCGGCATTAAGAATAATGGTTGGTAAAATGGTTTTGGGAATTTCAACTTCGTAAAATCTCATGAGTGCCTTCATGGTGGCAGTTATAATAGCACTCGATCCGGCCAAGCCAACCTGGCGGGGTGTGGATGAACGATAACGAATGGTGAAATTCTTGTTCGTTATTTTAATATGATTCTCTTCACAGTATTCCCAGAATTTTTTAATGGCTGCTTTGACTAAACGGGTCCCCCCATAATAACCCGTTAATTTCACAGAATCGACGAGATGATATATATTCCGGAAAATATTCAAGTCAACTTCGGTTTCTTCAATTCTTAATTCGGGCGATTCGTAAAGGGAAACGGAGGCACCAAAATTGCGAACAATGATAGATATGGTTTTTCCGAAATAACCGTCGGACGGATTACCCAGCAAACCTGCCCGGGCGAATGCTCGTGATTCAATAATCATGGAAGATAACGCATTAAAATTATATTTATCAATTCATCTCAAATTTATTAGAAAATTTTGGATTGCTCAATACTTCAGTAACATTGTTTTAATGAGGCTAACTTAATTTGTTTTTATAATCTTCGTATCCAAATTGTCGTACCAATCTGAAGCCTGTTTCATCATTCCATATGCCAATCGATGGATGCTTTACCCCATTAAAAAAGGTTGTTTTTACCATCGTATAATGAATCATATCTTCAAAAATTATGCGATCGCCTGGTTTTAATTCCTGGTTAAATGACCATGAGCCCATATAATCTCCTGCTAGACAGCTGTTGCCACCCATTCTATAGACAGGTTTATTTTCCATAGGTTCGTAAGCATTTTTGATACGCGGTTTATACGGCATTTCCAAACAATCAGGCATATGGCCCGTGAATGACACATCAAGTACAGCTGTTTTAATGCCTTTGTTTTCAACAATATCAATTACGGTTGAAACCAGATCTCCGGTTTCCCAAGCAAAAGCACTTCCGGGTTCGAGAATTACGTGAATATTGTACTTCTTTTTAAAGTTTTTCAGTAGTTCAACCAAATGTTGCACATCGTAGCCTTTACGTGTCATCAGATGTCCGCCGCCCATATTAACCCATTTTACCTGGGAGAGGAAGTTTCCGAATTTATTTTCAAAAGCAGCCAGGGTTTTTGCTAAATCTGAGGGGAAAGATTCACAAAGCGAGTGAAAATGCAGACCATCCACTCCTTCAGGAAGTTTTCCGTTTAGCGTTTCTGCCAGAACACCAAGTCGTGAGCCAGGAGCACAAGGATTATATAGAGAAGTTTCTACTTCGGAAAATTCGTGATTTACCCTTAGTCCTACTGAAATTTTTTTACCGGATTGTCTGATTTGAGGTAAGAACTTGTTGAATTGATGGATGGAGTTAAATGTAATATGACTGCTATAAGTCATGATCTCGTTAAAATCAGATTCCGTATACGCTGGCGAATAGGTATGTGCTAACGTTTTCATTTCTTCGAAAGCAAGCCTGGCCTCGTGTAATCCACTGGCAGCAGCACCGGAAACGTATTCCCTAACAATTGGAAATACACTCCACATTGCAAAACCTTTAAAGGCGAGTATGATTTCTACTCCGGCCTGTTCACTAACAGATCGAATCAATTTGAGATTGTTACGTAGCAAACCTTCGTCAAGCACATAACAGGGTGATGGTATAGTAGAATAATTGATTGGCATCTGGTAATTGATTTTTGATTATTGAATTATCAATGCAAAGGAATTAAAAATTATAGTAGGATGGGAAGTTCAATTGTAATTTATTCACTTTTTTGCTTTCATAGAAATCTTAAACAAAACTTTAGTGTTTTCTGTTTATTACAAAACTTAAAAGTTGAAATGAATGAAGAAACAAGCTTGATATGATATCTGGTAACGTTCAGGAAGACTTTGTTGATTATTCATTGTGGAGAATGCAAATGAATTTTTTTCTTAGAGGTTCAATTTTTGAATTTCTTATTTAAACATAAATAATTGATACTTGTTACATTATTAACAGTGGTCATAAAGTTCTCTTAAACAATTGCCGTTAGCAGTTATGCTTTGGCGATAATCCAAATAAAAAGACAAAAAAACAATAAATAGCGCTTTAATAGACGCTTTGGCAAAAGCAATAAAGGTAATTCCATTACTAACATTCCATTAGCTTTAGCATAGGCGTAATACATAATATAGAACTAAGATGAAAGATCAAACTACAAACAACTCATCTTCCGAATTTCTGAAAACAGATGGTGGCAAATCCAAATCAAATGCCATTGAGGTTCCTTCAATTTCCCTTCCAAAGGGTGGTGGAGCCATCAAGGGCATCGACGAAAAATTTTCAGTCAACGCCGTGAATGGTACAGCCTCCTTCTCCATTCCACTTCCTGTTTCTCCCGCAAGGGGTGCTTCCCCTTCACTATCCGTATCCTATAATTCAGGTGGAGGAAACGACATTTTCGGCTTGGGCTGGAATTTGGGAATCACCACCGTAAAGCGAAGAACCGACAAAGAGCTCCCACAGTACTTTGATGATATTGACTCAGACACCTTTATCATTGCAGGAGCAGAAGACCTGGTGCCGGAATTTAAAAAAGAAAGTGATGGAAGCCTTTCGACCGATGCAAATGGAGATTATGTAGTTAATGAAAAATATTCCCCGGATGGCTTATTTAAAATCAGGTTTTACAAACCACGCATCGAAGGGTTATTTGCCCGCATCGAACGCTGGACTGAAAAGGCTACAGGAATTATTAAATGGCGGGTCATTACAAAAGACAATGTCACAACGCTTTTCGGATGGAGCAATAATTCTGCAATTGTAAACCCTGCGGATAACAGAAAAATATTTGAATGGGTGCCAGAATTTGTATATGACGATAAAGGAAACTGTTGCCAATACGTTTACAAGAAAGAAGACGGAAAAGGTATTGATACCTCCCGTTTACAAAATCGTAACCGCTTTGTCAACGGGGAAATTACCTATACCAACCTTTACGTGGAAAAAGTTTTATACGGTAATAAGACGCCTTATAAAAAATTCGGAGACCTTTTTCCTCAAGAAACAGATTATATGTTCCAAACGATTTTTGATTATGGGGAATATGATATAAACCCTCCTTATAACGCAATAAAAGATTGGGATTTCAGAATGGATGCTTTCTCCAATTACAAGCCGGGTTTTGAATTCAGGACTACACGATTGTGCAAAAGAGTTTTGCTTTTTCATGTGTTTGATGAATTGGCTGTAAGACAAGATAAAACAGATAAAAAGACACTGATAAAATCCGTTAATTTTGGATATGATACTACTTTCGAACAGGGTTTTACCTTTTTAAAATCGGTCACTTCATTCGGGTACATTAAAAATGCAGACGGCACTTATACGAGCAAAAGCTTTCCGGCCACCGAGTTTGAATACCAAAAGATTGATTGGGATAGTGAAGTCAAAAATATTGCCCCGGAAGATTTGGTTAATGCCCCATCCGGGATAGATGAATATTATCAGTTTACCGATTTGTTTAACGAGGGATTGTCAGGTATCCTTTCGGAACAAGCCAATGGCTGGTACTACAAACATAACCTCGGTGATGGAAAATTTGAGCGGGCTAAACTGGTTACGCCCAAACCTTCTTTTGTTGGCATAAACAGTCAGCTTCATCTCGCAGATTTGGGTGCTGATGGGGGTAAACAGCTCGTAAGTTATACCAAAGACCCCAAAGGATATTTTGAACTGGATGATGACAATGACTGGCAGCCCTTCCGGAGCTTTCAAAATATTCCAAACATAGATTTTGGAGATGCCAACACACGGATGTTGGACTTGAACGGGGATGGCAGGCCC
>CAYZNC010000058.1:21393-23909 GCA_964478555.1 uncultured Bacteroidales bacterium
GTTTTTACCTGGTACTTGTCGGAGGGTAGGAATGGTTTTGCACGTGCACATAAAACCGTGAAGCCTTTTGACGAAGAAGCAGGGGCTGACATGGTATTTGCCGATGAAAAACAAACTATCTTCCTGGCTGATATGACGGGTGATGGAATGACGGATATCGTTCGCATCAGAAATGGAGAGGTTTGTTACTGGCCAAACCTCGGGTATGGAAAGTTTGGAGCCAAAGTAGCCATGGATCAAGCCCCCTTGTTTGATAACCCAGATTCATTTAATCCTGCATACCTAAGGTTGGCCGATATTGATGGCTCGGGCACAACCGACATCATCTATCTTGGGCAAAACAAATTCACTTGCTGGCTAAATTTAAGCGGCAATGCATTTGGCACTGCGCCGTTTGAAATAGATTCCTTTCCGAATATTGACAACCAAGCAAAAATCACTGTAACGGATTTATTAGGTAATGGAGTTGCCTGTATTGTATGGTCAAGTATCTTATTGAAAGATGCAAATACACCATTGAAATTCATTGACCTGATGAATAGCAAAAAGCCCCACCTGCTTAATTTTTATAAGAACAATCTGGGCAAAGAAGTTTCGTTGGAATACACCGCTTCTACCAAGTTTTATATTGAGGATAAATTGGCCGGTAATCCTTGGATCACCAGGTTGCATTTCCCGGTCCACTGTATTTCTAGAACCGAAACGGTGGATAAAATCTCAGGCTGGCATTTTGTGTGTTCCTATAAATATCATCATGGCTATTACGATCATCCCGAGCGGGAATTCAGGGGCTTTGGCAGGGTGGAAAAAATTGATGCCGAAACTTTTGAGAATTGGGCAAAAGGCGATTCAACCAACATTACTGAAGAGGATTTGCATCAGGAACCGGTTGTTTCAAAAACTTGGTTTCATACGGGTGCTTTTTTAAGACGCGATAAAATTCTTAGCCAGTTTGCCCATGAATATTGGTATGAAGAAATGCAAAGGCAAGGGTTTACCGTGGTGAACCATGAAGAGCCTTTACCCGATGCCCGCATTATCCCTGCACCTGGGATTCCCAACACGGTGGTCGATCATCTGAGTGGGGAAGAATGGCAGGAAGCGTTACGTGCCTGTAAAGGAATGACCTTACGTTCTGAAGTTTTTGCATACGATGCACCGGCAACAGGCGCTACCGAAGATCAAATTAAAACACAACTTACCCCATATACGGTAGCCACCCATAATTGTCTTATCGAACTTTTACAACCCAAAGGCAAAAACAAGTATGCCATATTTGCAGTCAAAGAAAGTGAGGCCATCACCTATAGTTATGAGCGAAATACAGATGATCCGCGCATAGCCCATAACCTCAACATCAAACTGGATGAATTCGGAAATGTGCTGGAATCAGCAGCAGTGGTATACACTAGAGTTTTGGCAGATTCAAACCTTCCTTTAGTAACGCAACAGGAACAAAACAAAACTGTTATTATTTACGCTCAAAATAAACTAACTAATGATGTTTTAGGTGATGACGTGTACCGTTTACGATTGCCTTCGGAAGCAAAGACCTTTGAATTAAAAGGTGTTGCTAAAACCGGTACATATTATGCGGTGGATGACTTTGAAAATATTCTGACGTTGTCAAATGAAGTGCCCTACCAGCAAATTGATGTTGATCCTGGCCCCGGTACTTCCCAAAAGAGATTGATAGAACACGTTCGAACCAATTATTACGACAACAACCTCAATGGGCCTTTAGCGCTTAATATTTTGCAATCCCTGGCGATTCCTTATGAAAGTTACCAATTGGCTTACACACCTTCATTATTAACGGATATTTTTGCCCCAGTGAATGTTCCCGTGAATGATGCGCTGATGATAGAGGGAAAATTTAGTCACAGCATTGATGAAAATAATGCAGAAGATACTAACTGGTGGATACGTTCAGGAACAACACAATTTATCAAGGGTGCAGAAACGATTTTGGATGCCCAAAACAGATTTTATTTGCCGCTTTCCTACACTGATCCTTTTGGCTCAATAACCAGCGTAATATATTATGGAAACTATTTTCTTTTTATTGAAGAAACCGTAGATGCTTTAGGCAATAAGTCAATTGTCGATCTTTTCAACTTTCGCACGCTTTCCCCGCAAAGGATGAGGGACGTTAATAACAACCTGTCGGAAGCCATTATAGATGAACTTGGTTTGGTAAAGGCAATGGCTCTTTTCGGAAAAGGAAGCGAAGCAGATGATTTAACCGGATTAACTGAATTTACAGAGCAGGCAGAACTGGATTTGGTCCATCAATTTTTTAATACGCCTGATACCCCTGAGGGTGTGGCCGATTCAAATGCACTTCAGGCGAAGGCAAACCAATTATTACGGCAAGCAACTGCCCGTTTTGTTTATGACTTCGATGTGTATTTAACTTCCGGAAAGCCTGCTGCGGTTGCCTCCATTGTGCGTGAGGAACATTATCAAATCAATCACAACTCGCCCGTTCAGCTTAGCTTTGAATATTCCAATGG
>CAYZNC010000059.1:0-23364 GCA_964478555.1 uncultured Bacteroidales bacterium
TACAATCCATGAAGAATATTGTCCAGAAAATCACCATTATAAGTGAAATTGCGGGGAGAACCGATTTGTTGGCTATCAATGCGGCTATTGAAGCAGCGCGCGCAGGTGATCATGGAAAAGGATTTGCTGTTGTTGCTGCAGAAATACGAAAACTGGCAGAAAGAAGCCAGGTTGCCGCCAATGAAATTGAGGATGTTTCCAAGAATAGCGTTGCTATAGCAGAGAAATCTGGCAAAGTTCTAGCGGAAATAGTACCTGACATTCAGAAGACAGCACGTTTGGTTCAGGAAATAGCTGCAGCCAGCAGAGAACAAAATTCCGGTACCAAACAAATCAATAATGCTGTTCAACAATTAACAACAGTAACCAGCGATACAGCTTCTTCCGCCGAAGAATTAGCTTCTTCCGCCGAAGAACTGTCGAACCAGGCAGAAATTCTGATGGAAGTAGTGTCATTCTTCAAGATGAAAGATACCGGCAGATCTGGCGCTAAATCGAGAACTATCAGGAATAAACAGGATTTTGCTATAAAAAGCTCAAAAACTAAACGTCAGTCGACCAATGTTAAAACAAATGTAGATCTGACGGATCATGTAATTGATAGTGATTATGAAAGTTTGTAGAGGTTGAGGGTAGAAAGTAGAAGGTATAGGGTGTATTGTAAATACCTTATGCCTTTTACGCTATACCAATTATCTTTTAGGTAAAAATTTTAAAAAATAAAAAAACTCTTCAATGGAAAATATAACTAAACAAGCATACTTATCCTTCAGGCTTAACAATGAATTGTTCGCTGTTAATGCCTTTAAAGTACTGGAGGTACTGGAACAACAGGATATTACAGAGATTCCACAAACACCCGACTATGTGTTAGGAGTGATTAATTTCAGAGGCGAGATATTGCCGGTTTTTGATACCCGTAGAAAATTCAACATGCCTCAAAGGGAAGCACAGCAGAAATTTGTAATTGTGGTGCTAGATTTAACGGTGGATGGTCAAAAAGTTCTGTTAGGTACCACAGCCGATGGCGTTAAAGATGTCATCGAGGTGGATGAAAAAGAAATTAAAGAGGTACCAGCGGTTGGCAGTTCATTCAATATTGAATTCCTCGACGGAATATTAAATCGTGATAATGGATTCATTATGATGTTAAATGTTGATAAGGTCTATGCTGCTGAGAATGTAGATATATTGTTAAATGCCGCTTCATTGCCTGAGGAAACAAAATAAATCATTCCTTTTGGGCACGCTCAAGGGCCGGTCGGCTACACTATGTGGGTCGACCGGCCCTGAGCTATTTCTATGATTTAAATGTCGTTTCGACTCCGCTCAACGACCGGGAGCACCGATCCCTCAGCGAAATCGAATGGAAGGGAAGAATTCAGGTTTAAGCTGCGTTTCAACATTGAAAAATGAAAAAATTGTTTAACTTTATATTTCACAACCAAAAAGTCAAGAATCCACAGCGATATGAAAAAAATCAACTTGATTATCGTTGACGACCACCGTTTATTTAGAAACGGATTAAAGGCGTTATTGAAAGAACTAGACTACATCGAAAATGTAGCAGAAGCTTCTAATGGAAAAGAATTTTTGGATTACCTTGATAACCATCCCATACACTTAGCTTTAATGGATATTAATATGCCTGTTATGAACGGCATTGATGCTACCAAAGAAGCTATTCAACGACATCCTCATATGAGGATCATTGCACTTTCCATGTTAAGTTATGAAGATTATTACCTGAAAATGATTGATGCAGGAGCACGGGGTTTTATTCTTAAAGACGCCGACAGCGATGAACTAACCGAAGCAATTGAAACGGTAATGAACGGACAAAATTATTTTTCTCAGGATCTTCTTCGAAACATAATTCTATCGCTTAGTACAACTAGTAAAACCGAGTCATCAGCATTAAAAGAAGATGTAAAATTCACAGAACGAGAGATAGAAGTGCTCGAACAAATATGTAAAGGTTTGTCAAATCAGGAAATAGCCGATGCCCTCTTTATAAGTCCGAGAACAGTTGAGCGCCACAGGGCAAACCTGTTTGATAAAACGGGATCCAAAAATTCCGTCAATCTAGTTATGTACGCAATCAAGAACCACTTAGTAAAAGTTTAAACTTCTTCTGTCGGAAAATCCCTACTGGAATTGCGTACTTTTCCTTATCCAATTTAGGTATTTTCCCTATAGCACCATTGCGTTTTTTCTTCATACTTTTAAGAATTAACATTTACTTTTAATTTGGATTTTCACTAACTTTCATTTCGATAAAAATCCTATTTAAGGGTTGATTGGACTCCATATATTATTGATTCTAAAATCGTTGTGTTTTCGTTTAGTTTCGTGAAAACGCATGACTATGTTAAATTGCTAAATAAGTTAATCAATAAATAATGCCGAAAAATTATGATAGATAGTCTCAAACAAATTGAGGAGCTGATCGAGCAAAACAAAAACCTCGAACGCCGCAATGAAGAACTAAAAAACATTATCGAAGTAAATCTTGCCCAACCTGGCTATGACGTTTATCTGGCATCATTTAATGATATTATAGACGTGTCTGAGGCCGAAACCCTTATTGTCAAATTTTACCAGTTCAATAAAATTCCCACAGCTTTATACGATCATAAGGGTAAATTAATCTTCTCGGTAGGTTGGAAACATATTTGCAGACAATTCCACCAAAGTCACGATGATACTAAAAAAATGTGCGAAGAATCGTTAGGTGCCGTTAATAAAGCACTCGACAAAAAGCCGTATTATTTGTTTCAATGCAAAAATGGTATCAATGCCATTGCCATTTCCATTGAAATTCAAAATAAACATGTAGCTACCATAGTCTTTAGCCAGTTCTTTTACAAAGATGAAACTCCCGACTACACGTTTTTTGAACAAAAAGCACTGGTCCACAAATTTGATCCGCAAGCATATTTGGCTGCAGTCAAAGAGATACCCATATTCTCAAACGAAGAAATTGAGCACATCATGCAGAATGCAAGTTTTGTAGCTGAAATGATTTCTTATATGGGTGCAAAAAATCTAGAACTCCAGGGTAATTCAAGAAAACAGGTAAGTAATAAGATGCTGCTCTCTACTTTGCGCGATAAAATTAACGAGCAGGAAAAAATTATCAAATCACTGCTTGACAACATTACGAAACACCAAAAGAATGTTGAGGAAAATACGCTTAGCAAACCGCAATTTCAGAAACAACTAAAACGACTTACAGAAAGACTTGATCGTTCTGAAATTGTGTTAAACAGCCTTTTATCTTCCATACCTTTGGGCATTGGTTTCATCCGGAGCCAGGTTTTTACCTATGTTAATGATCAGATGGCAAAAATTACCGGCTATTCAGCCAAAGATCTGATTGGGCGCGATCCTGAGCTTTTACTGGTGTATCCTGAAAATTACAAAAGACTTTTTTCGGAAAACAATTTAATTCATAAAACGAACTCGTTAGAAACTCAGATTAAAACGAAAGATGGAAAACTAGCGAATGTCATCGTATTCACTGCGCTGCTCAATAAGTCAAACCCTGACGAAGGTATTGCCCTCAGTGTGCTGGATATTGCCATGATCCAGGAAAATTACCAGGAACTCATCTTTACTAAAAAAATATACTAAGCGATAGAGCTGGGTGGTTGAGCGTAGTCGAAACCACTCTTAGATGAAAACCCTCAACTCCTTTCAACTCCGCTCAAGGAACGGTGAGTTACCCAGCGTTAACAATCAAAATTGAACGAAATTGGGTAGGAGAAACGGGATTATTTCCCGTTTCGACCTCCCACACCACCGTGCGTACCGTTCGGTACACGGCGGTTCCCTGCTTTGCATCTTGCGATGGTGTGGATATTGTTTTCAGTTATCCAATTTTGAATGTCACTTTTGCATATTGTTGGTTTCCGACCTATCTTCTTGCAAGGAGCCTCTTTCGAGCATCTGACATAATTTCTTCATCGGTAACATTCATTTACTATCCTACTTTCAGGGTTCAGCCCTTCCCTTTTTATAATCTCTCATCATTAAGTTGAGATCAAATTACCGGGTACTATGGCCTCGGCTGACTTCTCACAGTAAATCTTGTTTCAACCGTGCTTCTTACTCCGTTTCCGCACGTCTGTGAGACCTCCCGTGGTAAGACAAATAACCTTCATCCCATCTACCCGCATCATTTACACTCCGGTGTCCGTGTAGTTATTTGGACTTCGTTTTGTGTTGCAAACTCGTCCCACCGGATATGCCTGATAATGTTCGTGTTCCTCGGGCCGGAACTTTGCCGCCAGCTTCCTTCAGATTCCACCTCGCGATGGACACCCTTGCTCTTGGCTAATGGTTGGCAACTACATGCCCCCATAACGGACTTTCACCGTCAAGTTATTCGCCATGCACGGCGCACAATAAAAAACCCGACGAACGGATCATCGGGCTTCACTATGATTTTCAAATACAATATTTTTATCCCAAATAGGATTTCAGTAGTTTACTACGAGAAGTGTGACGTAATCGGCGAATAGCCTTTTCTTTAATCTGTCGCACACGTTCTCTGGTAAGACCAAATTTTTCACCAATTTCCTCGAGTGTCATTTCTTGAATACCTATTCCGAAGAATAACTTAATGATATCACGTTCACGCTCTGTAAGTGTAGCCAATGCACGGTCAATTTCGCGACTTAATGATTCGTTAATTAACAAACGATCTGCATTAGGCGAATCGCTATTAATAAGTACATCCAATAAGCTGTTATCTTCACCTTCAATGAATGGCGCATCAACAGAAACATGGCGGCCTGATACACGCAATGTATCCGAAACTTTCTCTTTGGGTAATTCAAGCAATTCTGCAAGTTCTTCAGGAGATGGCGTACGCTCATTTTCCTGTTCAAATTTTGAGAATGCCTTGTTAATCTTGTTTAATGAACCTACCTGATTAAGAGGTAAACGAACAATACGCGATTGCTCCGCAAGAGCCTGCAAAATAGACTGACGAATCCACCAAACAGCATAGGATATAAATTTAAATCCACGTGTTTCGTCGAATTTTTCAGCGGCCTTGATAAGCCCAAGGTTTCCTTCATTAATCAAATCGGGTAAACTTAATCCCTGGTTCTGGTACTGTTTAGCAACAGAAACAACAAATCTTAAATTTGCCCTGGTTAATTTTTCTAACGCTGCCCTATCGCCTTTTTTTATTCGTTGTGCAAGTTCTACTTCTTCCTCTACTGTAATCAATTCCTCTTTGCCGATTTCCTGCAAATATTTATCAAGGGATGCACTCTCCCTGTTAGTAATTGATTTAGTGATCTTTAATTGTCTCATCGTCCTTTTTCAAAAATTAGTGCGAATTTAGGCTATTTTAATATATTAATCAACATAAAATATATATAAAAGTTCATGCAAAAAAAGACTTGCAACTGCAAGCCTTTTAAGAGAACCATACAGTTTAGTTATTTAAGACCAAACGCATAATAAGCAACTACGCCATTCGGATAAACTCCTTCCAGGTAAACCCCACGTTTTATGCCAGAAAGCACTCTTTTAACATCATCAACAGAATTAATTGGTTGATTATTAATGGTTGTAATTATAAAGTCTTTCTGTACCCCTGCAGTCCGGAGTTTACCCTCACTTATATTCAGTACTCTAGCTCCGCCTTTGATACCTAGTTTTGATTTATCAGCTGAAGATACTTCCGCCAACTGGGCTCCTAAAACAGGTATTGCTTCATCCCTCCCTATTATTTTTGTTGTTCCTTCCATATTACGTAAGGTAACCGAAATTTGTTTCTTTTTATTATCACGGTTTAAAACAATTTCTACTTTATCATTGGGACGATAACGGCTAATCTCTTCCTGCAACTCCGATGCACTGTTAACATTTGTTCCATTTACTGACAGAATGACATCTCCTTCTTTCAAACCAGCAGCCTGGGCAGAACCACCCTCTGCTAAGCCAGCCACATATACTCCTTCAATTTTGTCTAAGTTTTTATCCTTGGCAAGTTGATCGTCAATGTCTTGTATCGACACTCCCAGCATTGCGCGCTGCACTTTTCAATGCTCTATTAAATCGGCTACAACCTTTTTAACAATAGTAACGGGTACCGCAAACGAATTACCCGAATAACTTCCTGTAGGAGATGCAATAGCAGTGGTAATACCAATCATTTCACCTTTTGTATTAACCAATGCCCCTCCGCTGTTTCCGGGATTCACTGCTGCATCGGTTTGAATAAATGATTCAATAGCAGAACTGTTTCCTCCATTACTGCGGCCGCTTAAAATATTCAAATTCCTGTTCTTGGCACTTACTATACCAGCAGTTACGGTAGAGGTAAGATTATAAGGATTACCAACGGCAAGGACCCATTCACCTACTTTTATAGCATCCGAATTTCCATAAGTAATGTACGGTAAATCAGTAGCATCTATCTTAATTACAGCAAGATCAGTATCCGGATCACGTCCAATTACTTTGGCTTTAAAATTCCTTTTGTCATTTAAAGTAACTTCTATGTTTTCAGCTCCATCAACTACATGGTTATTGGTAACTATATATCCGTCGTTTGAAATAATAACTCCTGATCCAAAACCAGCAACAGGCTGAGGTTTTGAGTCATAACCCCTGTTTCCGAAAAAGAAATCATATAATGGATTTCCGGAAGCTGAGGTTTCGCTTTCCATAGTCGTCGTTTTCACGTGAACTACAGCATGTATAGTACGGTCAGCTGCGTATGTAAAATCCAGCGGGTTTCCATTACTATTTACTGGCAATTGGGCTAGTCTGATTTGTCCGGGTGTTTCTGCTGATATCACTACTTTCCGATGATCAAAAAACCTGGAGTAACCAAATAAAGCAATAAAACCTCCGATCGCAGCTACCAGCACCAATTTTAATATTCCTTTTGTATTCATATTCTTCATATTAGTTAAACTCTTAATTTTATGAATTTTCATATGAGTTTATACAAAATAACTGCCAAAATGAGATTATGTTACCTATTTAACATTATTTAACAGCGTAATGCAAGCCGGTCTGCTTAGTTTTTAACCTTACCCTTTACCTCTTCCAGATACCTGGTGTAATACTTTTGAATCAATTCCTTTTGATATGTTTCTGCCTTTTCCTGACGAGCTTTATAGTCAGCCTTGGACTCTTCCTTAGCTTTAGGTTTGTTTAAATCGGATTTTGCAAGTTCATCTTCCATTTCTTTGGAAAAATAATGTTCTACAAACACTTCGGGTTTTAACTCCCATACCAAAATCGTTTTATCGGTGGAAGCCGAAACAAACATCTTTCCTTCAGGATTAAAAACAATGGCATTAACAGCATCTTTATGTCCCGTATAAGTATAAATGCACTGTCCGTTCGATAATTCCCAAAGTTTTATATTGGTGTCGTACGAACCACTAAGGAGATAATATCCATCCGAACTAATTGCCAAACAAGACACTCCCTGCGAATGATCCAATAAGTTCATAATGGTCTTTCCTGTGGTTATATCCCAGATACGGATTGAGTTATCATTCGAACCACTGATTACATTTTTAGAATCGGGCGTGAAAAGGAGCGTATATATATTACCGCCGTGACCTGTACAGGTTTGAATTAATTTTTTTGTTTGAACATCCCAAATTTTAACCGTTTCATCGAGTGAACCACTAGCCATCAGCTTGCCATCAGGGCTAAAAGCAACGGCCAGTACATTTTTCGTATGGCCTGCAAATGATTGCACCAGTTTGCCATTTGTAAAATCAATCATTTTGACATTTTTGTCATACGACCCAAAAACGATCAGCTGTGTGGTAAAATTATAGGCCATCGACCACACATCAGTAGCTGGTCCGCCATATGTGTTTACATATTCACCGGAAGGATAATAAATTCTTAACGTTCTATCTCCGGAAGTACACCAATATTTATACTTTCCATCGGATGCATAAAAAATAGCTCTTACTCCGCGAGTATGCCCTTTCAAGGTATTAATAACTTCCCCTTCAGGAAATGACCATAAGAGACAAGTCTTATCCTCAGACCCCGAAGCCAAAACTTTACCATCCGGTTGGAATGCCAGGGAAAGAATGGCACCATCCTGCTTTTTTAATACTTTAAACGGCTTTTGATTTTGAAAAGTTTGTGCATTCAATAATTGACAGAGGCCCCATAAAACTAAACCTAAAAATATTCTCATTGCTCTTTTTTATTTAAAGATACAACTATCTGTTGTTTTATAAAAAAATTTTAACAAAAGACTTCATTCTTTTTAAACCATTGAGTTACTTGAGGAAATGGTACTTTTAACGGATTTACAAACATGTAAATTGCAAAAATGAGGAATCACTGATAACACAATAATCTCTATATCAAATAATTATAAAATACAATAGAACGATAAGCTTATATTACAGATAGTTTGCTTTAACCTAAATTAGTCACCGTATTTTTTAATTTGATGACTCTTTTTCATCGAATAGTCAAAATTATCTGACTTCCTGAATATTCTTGCGTAATATTGCATAAAAATAAGTTATAACACCCAAAAAACAAATTTTATGACTGGTCAAATGTTTACAACCCTGAAAAAAATAGTGGTCATACACTGTGAAAAACTTATCTGCCCAAGGATAATTTTAATTGGATGCATACTGATCACTAACCTCAGCATTTTTGGTCAAAAGGTTTCCAAAGCTTCAGGTAATTTAAATTCACTCTCAACATGGACCGATTTGGTTGCAGGAAGCGGAACCATTAATATTTCTTTTGATAATATAATTGGTACGTTTACGGGAGATACCGGAACTTTTAAAGTTGGTGACGTTCTTTTTAACGACTCGGATAAATTTGTTGGTATGGTTTCTGCCACTGCTTTCCCAGACTTCACGCTACACAATCCGGCAATGGCCAGTATACCGGGTACACCCTTTAAAAAGCAAGGGATTGCTAATACTACATTGGCCCCAACAGGATCACGTAACGAAATTCTTGTAATAAAAAGAGAACATACCGTAACTATTGGTGCTGGAAACCCTTTTACAACAGCGGGAACCATTATAAATAATGGCACAATTGCTACCGATGATATACTTACATTTAATGGCGCCACATACATTTATTATCCGAATGGAATAGCCTCTGACGATATCAATAGTATTAAACTGGCAAAGAGATCACAACCCACAAAAATTATCCAAACTGACACTATACGACCTGTTTTTATAGCCGAAGTTACCACAGTTGATGTTTCACCCGAGGACCAAAATGGCGAAACCAATACAGATAAGAACACTGCTCTCATTCCAATGAATAATCACTTTGCAAAGACTTCAAAAGTAAACGCCGAAAACGTAAGTACTTACGCCGATTCAAGTAAAACAGCTCAAAATGCATTGATTGCAATTTCGTCCAAACTGCAAAATGAGTCAAAAACAAGTACCAATGAACATAAAAGTGTTGTTTTCAAAGTGCAAATTCTTGCCAGCAGAGAACCCGCCACTGAAAAAGAACTGAAGCAAAAGTACAGTGGCAATTTAAAAATTACAATTTTCAATGAAGATCAGTGGTATAAATATTCTATAGGCGAATTTTCTTCCTATGCCGAAGCAAAACAATGCAGTACTTCAACTAATGCAGGTGATGCATTTATTATTGCTTACGTAAACAATGTAAAGGTTCACGTTGCCATCGCTAAAGGTTATTCCAAAGTAACTGATTCAGAAAAAACTATAACAGAAAACCTTATTGAAAAATGAATGAAATTTCTCTGCTTCATCATTTTCGTTGAATTTTGTAAATAAAAATTTTACTTATCTGCATTTTTTGAAAAAATAATTTTGTATTTTTCCCTCATTCCATTAGTAGAACAAGTTAAACGAATGAAAAGTAATATTTTTGTTTTAATTCTTATGCTGTTCATAACGAGTTGCGCCTCGTTGACGAAAACTCAAATTGAAACCGTAAACCAATTTGCCCAAACCACAAAGAACTTTTCTGCTTTCCCTAGTAAAATAATGACTGGATTGGCTGATGTAAGAACTATGAGAGGTATATATGCAGCCAATTCAATTGGGACACCAGAGTTTCATCTCAAAGAATTAGACAATACCTATAATTTGAAAGTAATTGATTATCAGCAATCTCAAATGGTGGATATTACCTTTCAGATTATTGACCAATATGCTCAGTCCCTGATTCTTCTATCGGCGGACCAATATATAACCGATATAAAGGCACAGGCTTTGATAACAGGACCTGCGCTGGATTCTTTGATTGCACTTTATAATAGGTTTGATAAAAACAGCAAGATTAAAGTTGGGATTGGAGATGCCGTAAGTCAACTTACGATCATGGGTGGCAAACAATACATCAGACAGAAACAGGCTAAAGAAATAAAAAAATTTATATCACAAGCCGATCCATTGATTTCGGTTATGACAGCAAACTTATTGGAATTTCTTGAGGGAAAACGTGTTTTAGCCACAGGCGATACAGCAAGTCTGAAAGATTTAATTGATTATGAAGCTAAGGCCCTGCCTAGAGATTACTTAAGCTTTTTAAGACAGAACAAAGCAACTATTGAAAATGAAAAAGAATACCTGAAATTAAAAAACGACATGGATCAGGTTAGAAACTTACAAGTACAAACCATTGTGGCAACCAGGGCCCTCAGGGAAGCACACCGCCAATTAACCGCAATTCTAAAAACGAAAAAGAAATTGAAAGAACGTTTTACAGAACTTCAGGAACTATATGAAGATGTAAACCAACTCAAAACAACAATAGTCAAGCTAAAATTTTAAGCCATGGACCTACAAAAACTTAAAACATTGAATCAGGTAAATGAAGCTATCGACGCGGTTGATAAAGCCCGCACCGACACTACTTTGACATTAGCACAAAAATCACAATTGGACGATGCCTTTGTTCAGCTAAGGAGTATTGAAAAATCGATTATACAACTTCAACAACAGGCACTGGTGGATACTTTAACACAGGATGCTCAGGCATTACAAACACTTGCAAACACAATTACACAATCTGCACAAAAACTTTCAAAAATAGCAACTATTTTGTCGACTGTTACCAAAGCAATGCAAAAGCTTATCGACTCTATTACAGCTGGACTAGCTGCAGGACTTTCGGCAGGATTATTATAGATCCGAATCTACCACCCAAAAACGTTATGTTGATAGGAAGAAGACAGACCCATTCCGTTCTGATTCAGAAAATAATTTTGATTACCGTTTGAATATCTAATCTGTGCACCAACACTAAGGCCTTTGGTAACCTTATAATCTAACCCAATGTTCATGCCCTTATAATCTAAAGCATAAGGATTTAGCTTAGAGGAAACATTGGGATTAAAAGATTTAAATACCGATCCGGTTACCATTAATCTATCATTCAGTAAGTATTGACCCTGTGCATAAAATAAAGTCTGGGTTGATCGTTGAAGAAAATTAGACCGCATTTCAGTTCCGGGCACCTGATAAAAGTTATTGTTACCGGTAACAAATACACCTCCTACTTCAATTTTTAATTTAGGAGTTGCCATATAATTTAAGTTCGGTGCAATAGAAGTATATACGCCTGAATTATATTTCGAACCTACAAAACCGGCACCCACATTAAGCGATAAATGAACCTTTTGATAAATTAAAGGGGGTGTTGTTTGCTTAGGAGCCGGATTTAAGCTTGTGCCATTGAGCAAATCATCCCGTTCAGTGGTTTGCCCGAACACGTTAATGGTGGTGAGTAATATCACAATGCCTAATAAACAACTAAGTTTCATAAGAATATTATTAATTAAGTTATTGACCCAAAGGGATATCCATGATTAAAATATTCACTTCATCTATTTTTATATCACCAACTTTATACCAATAATCATGCCCTTCCGCTTAAATCGATTTCTTTTCGTTGCAAAGATACCATGATCCCATGAAAATGATTTAACACTCAAAGATCGGAATTTTATATAAATCATTGTTATTTTTGGTGTGAGAATTTTTTAGTTTTGCAATTACGTTAAGTTACCAATGATGATAACTTTCGTTATGCCTGCATTATTATGAAACAACTTTACTACTAAAATCATGAAGACAATTTCTCAATTATTAATGCTAGTTATCATGTTGGTATCTCTCGCCAATTGTTCAACTCAAAGCTCAAAAATCCGAAGTATAGAAAACTTTGGTAAAGAATGGAAATTTAATCTCGGAGATATCTCCAATGCTAAGGATTCAACATTTGATGACTCAAAATGGAGAACATTAAATCTTCCTCACGATTGGAGTATAGAAGGCGAATTCAGTGAAAAAAATCCTGCAACACCCGGAGGAGGAGCTTTGCCCGGTGGCATAGGCTGGTACCGCAAAACATTTATGCTTCCGGAAGCAGACAAAGATAAATCCGTTTTTATCGATTTTGATGGCGTTTACCGTAACAGCGAGGTATGGATTAATGGCCATTATCTTGGTTTGCGACCATATGGTTATTCATCTTTCAGGTACGAACTGACCTCCTTTCTCAATTTTGGTAATAAGAAAAATGTCATTGTCGTGAAGGTTGACAATTCAAAACAACCTAATTCCCGTTGGTATTCAGGTTCAGGCATATATCGAAACGTTTGGTTGGTTTCAACCGGAAAAGTACACGTCGATCATTGGGGAACTTATATCACAACACCTGAAATAGAAGAGAAAGAGGCGAAAATAAATATTCTCACTAAGGTGCGAAACAGCACAGCCATTGATCAGCAAATAACACTCAATACAACAATTTATGACACATCGGGTAAGGAAATTGTTAAAATTACTTCCACGCAGTTGGTCCCTAAAGATTCGGTTATTGAGATAGCCCAGCAAACAACCATTCAAGCTCCCTGTCTCTGGTCGCTTGAAACCCCTTGCCTTTATAAGGCTTCTTCGGAAATTGAAAGCAACAAAACTATTACCGACCAATACACAACTACCTTTGGTATACGTAATTTTGTTTTTGATCGTAACAAAGGCTTTTTTCTGAATGGAAAATCAACAAAAATCAGAGGGGTGTGCGATCACCACGATCTCGGATGTCTTGGTGCTGCAATTAACACACGTGCTATTGAACGTCAACTGGAAATACTTAAGGCGATGGGCTGTAACGCAATTCGCACTTCTCACAATCCACCCGCACCTGAATTACTTGACCTTTGCGACAAAATGGGCTTCCTTGTTATGGATGAGGCTTTCGATATGTGGAAAATGCAGAAGACTCCCTTCGACTATCATCTTGATTGGGATCAATGTCACAAACGCAATTTAGAAGATATGGTACTTCGCGATCGAACTCATCCGAGCGTCATCATCTGGAGTATCGGAAATGAAATCGTAGAGCAATGGAAGTCAACCTCAGGTGGCGATACTATTGCAAGAGAATTAAGAGCAATCGTAAAAAAGCTTGACAACCGTCCCATAACCTCAGCATGCAACAATTCAAAACCGGATAATCCACTTATTTTATCCAATGCACTTGATCTTACTGGTATAAATTACGCGCATAATGATTGGCCAAATTTTCTTGAAAAATTTCCCGGAAGAACTTTCATTGGTACGGAAACTACCTCTGCATTAGAAACCAGAGGGCACTATGACATGCCTTCTGACAGCATTCGCCGCTGGCCCATAGCCTGGGACAAGCCCTTAACAAAAGGGAACAAGGATTTCACCTGCTCGGCTTATGATAATTGCAGTGCTCCCTGGGGGTCAACTCATGAAGAGTCGTGGAAAATTATGAAGAAATATCCTTTTCTTTCCGGTATGTTTATCTGGACCGGTTTTGATTATATTGGAGAACCAACCCCCTACCCCTGGCCTGCCAAAAGCTCATATTTCGGAATTATAGACCTGGCCGGATTTCCCAAGGATGTATATTACATGTATCAAAGCGAGTGGACATCCAAACCGGTATTGCATGTTTTTCCACCTTGGAACTGGAAAGAGGGAACAATAATTGACCTTTGGGCTTATACCAATTGCCAGGAAGTTGAGCTATTCCTCAATGGAAAGTCTTTAGGAATCAAAAGAAAAGCAGGAGACGATTTACATCTGATGTGGAGAATACCGTATACGCCTGGTACTCTAAAGGCTGTGGCTCGCACAAATGGCAAGGAAGTACTAACTCAGGAAGTTAAAACTGCCGGAAAACCTGCAAAAATTATTTTATCGGTGGACAGGAGTATAATCAATGCAGATGGGAACGATTTGGCTTATGTAGCTGCAAAAATAGAAGATAATAATGGTGTAATGGTTCCGGATGCAGATAATCTTATTAAATTCAAACTCTCCGGAAACGCATCTATCATTGGTGTGGATAACGGGAATCCGGTAAGTCATGAGTCTTTCAAGGCTAATTACCGCAAAGCATTCAATGGCTTATGCCTGGCGGTTATTCAGTCGAAAGATAAATCGGGACAGATTGAAATAACAGCGACATCCGAAGGACTTCCTTCTGCATCAATAATAATTCAAGCCCAATAATAGAATTTCACCTAATTAAAATTGCTAAAATAAAATGAAAAAAGTCCTCATTGTTGTTGCATTGATAAGCTCCATCAGTGCTTATAGTCAAAAATTTAATAAACTCGCCTTAACACCCCCAATGGGCTGGAACAGCTGGAACAGGTTTGCCTGCGAGGTGAATGAAAAAACGATTCGCCAGGCTGCCGATGCAATGGTATCGAGTGGCATGAAGGATGCTGGCTACCAGTATATTGTTATTGATGACTGCTGGCATGGCAAACGTGATAGTCTTGGCTTTATGCACCCCGATCCTGCACAATTCCCTTCGGGCATTAAAGCATTAGCAGATTACGTTCATTCAAAAGGTCTTAAGTTCGGGATTTATTCTGACGCAGGAAATCATACGTGTGGCGGCAGACCTGGAAGCCGTGGGCATGAATATCAGGATGCTTTAACTTACGCTAAATGGGGCGTCGACTATTTAAAATACGATTGGTGCGAGTCAGACAACCTCAACGGCATTGGTGCCTATACTACTATACGTGATGCCCTTCACGAGGCTGGTCGTCCTATAGTATTAAGCTTATGCGAATGGGGCCAGAACAAACCATGGAAGTGGGCAGCAGAAGTTGGACACCTTTGGCGCACTACGGGCGATATTTACAATTGTTTTGATTGTAAATTTAATAATGGTACGTGGTTTGCATGGGGGGCTATGAAAATTATTGATATGCAGGAACAGGACACCTTGCGCAAATATGCAGGCCCTGATCATTGGAACGACCCTGATATGTTAGAAGTTGGCAATGGAATGCCTGTTAATGAAGACAGGGCGCATTTTTCAATTTGGTGTATGTCGGCAGCTCCTCTAATCGCGGGCAATGATCTCAAAGAAATGCCATCGACAACCCACGACATCCTCACTAATAAAGAGGTGATTGCAGTTGACCAGGATTCATTAGGAATTCAGGGATTCAGACAAAGTAAAATGGACAGTGTAGAAGTATGGTATAAACCTTTAAAAGGAGGCGATTGGGCCTTATGTTTCCTGAATCGTGGCGTAAAAGCAACTAACTTTGAATACGACTGGACAAAGCAGGTAATAACAGATGATGTTGCCAAATTGAAACTTGACTTCAATCAAAAAACTTACGGCATTAGAAACCTCTGGACCAAAAAAACCTTAGGAAAAACTGATAAGGTACTTAAAGCATCCTTATCAGGACACGATGTACTGATGGTAAGACTCATTAAATAAGAACAGGACGGAAGAGTTGAGCGTAAAAATATGTTCAACTTTTCCATTATCCAAACTTCTTCAATACAACTCATAAACGCTATATGGGTAATTTCAATACTGATAATCAGCGTCTTATCTTAATGTTAAAATAATACAACTTACGATTGTATTAAGAAATAAATCGTATATTAGCGCCTAATTTTAAAATAACCGAAACGGCAGGGTTGAGTTCCTGATATGTAAGTCGTTACAATACCTTAAGTTTCTAAACTCATGTATAAACTAAAATTTTTTTACAAATGAAAGTACGATTTTTATTAGCAACCCTGTTAACTGTAGTAATGATATTACCTACAAACGGACAAAAGAATAAAGAAAAGAATAAGGAAAAGGCTAAAGAGACCAGTTCACTCAAGCTTGCTACCAGAATGGATACCATAAGTTATTGCCTTGGCGTTCTTTATGGAGGCAATCTGGTAAAATACGGTTTTG
The DNA here is from genome assembly GCA_964478555.1 of uncultured Bacteroidales bacterium. GTDB lineage: Bacteria > Bacteroidota > Bacteroidia > Bacteroidales > JAAUTT01 > JAAUTT01. The sequence goes on from CAYZNC010000059.1 coordinate 16,240, forward strand.
ATAAAATTGATAGTAAATTATTATCAGTGGGTGCAGAACAAATGTTAACAAAACAAGCACCTTTGATTGATGAAACAAAGGCTAACGAAATAGTTGGGAAATATGCCGTTGAACAACAGAAAGTAAAGGGTGAAAAAAATTTACTGGAAGGCAAAGCCTATCTGGAAAAAAATAAAAAAGAACCCGGATTTGTTGTTTTACCCAGTGGTTTGCAATACAAGATCATTAAAGAAGGTACAGGACCTAAACCATCCGCTACCGACAAGGTAACGGTTAATTATCACGGTACATTAATCGACGGTACTGTATTTGATAGTTCTGTAGACCGTAAGGAGCCAATTCAACTTACTGTGAATGGTGTGATCGAAGGGTGGAAAGAAGCGCTGCAATTGATGGCTGTAGGTTCAAAATGGCGTTTGGTTATCCCTTCGGAACTTGCATACGGTGAAAACCCACAGCAAGGTGGCCCTATTCAACCAAACAGTGTTTTAATTTTTGAAGTTGAGCTTATATCAATCGACAAAGATGCTACACAACAACCTCAAATTGAGATGCAACCACAAAAATAATTAACAATTAACGATAAAATAACTATAAAAATAAATCTATTATGAAGAAGGTATTAATTTTATTATCACTCGTTTTATTAATTCTGGTTTCCTGTGGGAAAAATGGCAAAAATGGCAAGATGAATCTTGGCAGCGATGTTAAACTATCCAATGATCTTGACACCGTTACTTATTTCATTGGTATATTAGAAGCCCAACAACTTAAAGGAAAGCTCGCTCATTTTGATGAATTCAAAAATATTAAACCCGAACTTTTGGTGAAGGCGTATAAAAAAATTTTAGAAGGTGATTCTATCAATGTTAGCCCTGAGCTGTTAGGTAAAACCATTAACGACTTTTTAGTGAAAAAGCATAATATAGCTGCTTCTAAAAACTTAAAAGAAGGACAGGAATTTCTCGAAAAAAACAAGAAAAACGCAAACGTGCATGTTTTACCTAGCGGTCTACAGTACGAGGTTATTAAAGAAGGTACGGGTCCAAAACCGGACTCAGCAAGTACTGTAAGCGTGAATTATATTGGTACGCTTACCAACGGAGACAAGTTTGAATCATCTCCTGCAGGCCAACCAGCTAAATTACAGGTAAATCAAGTAATAAAAGGGTGGACAGAAGCTCTTTTAAAAATGAACGTTGGTTCCAAATGGAAAATCTATATTCCGTCAGAGCTTGCGTATGGTGAAAATCCTCCAAGACAGGGTGATAAAATTAAACCTAATATGGCTTTGGTTTTTGAATTAGAACTTCTAAGTATCGATGCTGCGAAGCCAGCAGGTATGCAACAAATGCCAGGTATGCAACAAATGCCGGGAATGCAACAAAATCCCCGTGCCAGAATGCAGGTGAGAAAATAAACGTAGGTTTTTAGTACGTAACCAAAAGAGCATGCCTCCTCCGGGCATGCTCTTTTTTTGTTCGTTTATGAACACTCATAGTACGATTGCGTACACAAAATAACGAAAATAAAACAACGTATCTAATAATAAATCAATTTAATACAATCATATGGCACGGAAATTGATATTTTTTTAGAAAATAAATATCTTATTCAGCGCTATGGAGAATGGATCAATAATTTCAGTTAAAAATATCAACAAATCATATGCAATGGGGCACAACAAACTCCATGTTCTTAAGGGAATAGATCTTAGTATCAGTCCCGGCGAAATGATCGCTATTATGGGTGCCTCAGGTTCCGGTAAATCGACCCTTCTTAATATCTTAGGGATTCTTGATAATTATGATAGTGGCGCATACCATTTGAACGGCACCCTCATGAACAATCTCTCGGAAACAAAGGCTGCTTATTACCGCAACAAATTTATAGGATTTGTATTCCAATCCTTTAATCTTATTTCTTTCAAAAATGCAATGGAAAATGTAGCGCTCCCGCTTTATTACCAAAACGTAAGCAGAAAACAACGAAATAAACTGGCATTGGAATATCTTGACAGAATGGGATTGTTGGAATGGGCAATGCATTTACCTAATGAATTAAGCGGAGGACAAAAGCAAAGGATTGCCATAGCCAGATCTTTAATTTCAAATCCCAAAGTTATTCTTGCCGATGAACCAACAGGAGCGCTCGATTCGAAAACTTCCCTGGAAGTGATGGATATTTTAGATGACATTAATAAAAAGGGGATAACCATCATTATTGTTACCCACGAACGCGATATTGCCGAACGAACTAAACGTATCATTCATCTAAAAGACGGGATAATTGAACAAGATTATTATAAACTTAATTAAAACCCTGTTATATGTTCGATTTAGATAAATGGCAGGAAATATTTTCCACCCTTAGCAAAAATAAGTTAAGGACTATCCTTACTATGTTTAGTGTCTTCTGGGGAATATTTATTTTGGTTATTTTGTTGGGGTCAGGAAATGGCCTCGAGAATGGTATCAAAAAACAATTTGAAGGTGACGCCGCCAATAGTGTATGGGTGTATCAAGGTCAGACATCAATGGCGTATAACGGGATGAAATCAGGAAGGAGTATCCATTTTACAAATAACGATTATGATTATGTTCAGGGACTTATAAAATCAGGCGATGTTTTTTCAGGTCGCACCGGAATTGGAGGCAACGGAGTTATTTCGTACAATAACCAGTACGGAACTTACGACGTAGCATGCGTTCACCCGGGTGCTGTGGAATTAGAAGTTTTGGAAATTCAGGAAGGAAGATTTATCAATGACTTTGACATTAAAGAAAAAAATAAAACCATTGTCATTAGCTATATTGTAAAAAATGAGCTATTTAAAGATAAGAAGGCATTGGGCCAGTTTGTGAAAGTTAACCGCGTACCATTTGAAGTAATTGGCGTATTTAGAGACAAGAATGAACGAGAAAATCGCAGGGTGTACTTACCTATATCTACCGCTCAAATGGTTTTTAATGGTGGTAACCGTTTGTATCAAATTGCTTTTACAACTAAGGATGTCTCTGTGAAAGAGGCTAAAGAAATCGAAGGAACCTTGAGGACCTCGTTAGCTAAACGGTTTAATTTTAACCCGGAAGACAAAAGAGCTATTTTTATTAATAGTAATGTTGAAAATTATGCTCGCTTTTTAGGCCTTTTTGCAGGAATACGCATGTATGTATGGTTTATTGGTATTATGACCATTATCGCCGGAATTGTTGGTGTAAGCAATATTATGATTGTAGTTGTCAAAGAAAGAACAAAGGAAATAGGCATTCGAAAAGCCCTTGGCGCAACTCCTGGTTCAATTGTCGGACTTATTTTATTGGAATCTATGGTAATAACAGGTTTTGCAGGATATGTCGGATTAACTGCCGGCGTTGGGACGCTTTCACTTTTATCACCTGCATTTTCTTCACCTGATTCTTTCTTTCAGCATCCCCAGGCAGATTTTAGGGTTGCTGTAGGTGCCACAATAATGTTGATAATTGCAGGAACACTAGCAGGAATAATACCAGCACGTAGAGCATCGAAAGTAAAACCAGTAGTAGCGCTTAAAGATGAATAATAATTTGTAAGAGATATACAAAACTTCAAACCATAAACTTTATTAATATGTTCGATCGCGACAGATGGCAGGAAATATGGATGGCCTTAAAGAAAAATATGTTAAGGACTATCCTTACGGCTTTTGGTGTTTTTTGGGGCATATTTATGCTTGTAATTATGCTGGGAAGCGGCAAAGGTTTAAAAAATGGTGCTTATGACGGTATGGGTGGTTTTGCAACCAACAGTGCATTCATTTGGCCACAATCTACAACAATGCCTTACAAAGGGTTTAAAAAAGGACGCCAATATCATTTTACGAACAGCGACACTAAAGCTTTGAAAGATCAAATTCCTGAACTTGCAACTGTGGCTCCCCGGGTACAACCTCGGTTTTGGCAGGGACAAGAAAACGGTGTAGTGCGGGGTTTAAAATCAGGAGCATTTAATATTTATGGTGACTTACCTGATTTTAATAAAATAGATCCGGTTACCTTTACTCAAGGGCGTTTTGTAGATGATGATGATATCGTGAATAAACGGAAAGTCGCAGTAATTGGACGAAAGGTAAAAGATGTCCTGTTTGCATCTAAAGAAGATGCTATAGGACAATACATCCGGATTAAGGGGGTATATTTTATGGTGGTTGGCGTTTTTAAATCGCAACATAACGGAGGACAAGCTGAAAATCAGGAAAATTCAATTACATTGCCACTTACTACCTTACAGCAAACTTATAATTATGGCGATGCCATTGATTATTACGGAATCACCTCCCGGTCTGATGTATCTGTTTCTCTGGTAGAAGATAAAGTTAAGGATTTATTGAGACGCCGTCACATAATTGACCCTGAAGACAAAGAAGGAGTGGGATCTTTTAATGTCGAAAAACAGTTCAAAAAAATGAACGTACTTTTTTTAGGGATCAATGTTCTAATATGGATTGTAGGCATTGGGACGCTTATTGCCGGTGTTATTGGCGTAAGTAACATTATGCTGATTATCGTAAAGGAACGCACCAAGGAAATTGGCATTCAACGGGCAATTGGAGCAAAACCAATTAGTATTATTTCCCAAATCATTATGGAGGCAGTTTTCTTAACTTCACTTGCGGGGTATATTGGATTATTATTAGGTGTCGCTATTATTGAATTACTAAATTATGTACTTCAAAAAGCACAATCAGCAAGCGATGGAGGCGCCATGTTCACTCGTCCGGAAGTTGATTTTAAAGTTGCCGTTTCAGCCTTGATTATATTAATAGTATGTGGCGCTTTAGCTGGGCTGATTCCGGCTAAAAGGGCTGTGAGTATTAAACCTATCGATGCATTAAGATACGAATAAAGATCATCTATATAAATTATTGAAACACAAATATTATGAAAAAATTTATTAAAATAGTAGTGATTGCCTTAGTGATTGGCTTATTTGGATTTACATTTTTTTTCCTATATCAAAAATCGAAACCCAAACTTGTTGTTTATCAGACGAAAAGTCCTTTTGTTAGTAGCATTATCAAAAAAACTGTGGCAACCGGTTCCATCGTGCCGCGTAAGGAAATCGAAATTAAACCACAAGTTTCGGGAATTATTGAAACACTTTACATTACTGCAGGCACAAAAATACACAAAGGCGATTTGATTGCAAAAATTAAAATTATACCAGATATGGTTAATTTGAACAATGCAGAATCGCGGGTAAATAGGGCAAAATTTGGCTATGACGACGCAAAACAGGTGTTTGACAGGCAGAAAAAATTGTACGATCAGGGAGTAATACCGGAAGCAGATTTTCAGCAAATCCGGTTAAATATAAATAATGCACGCGAAGAGTTATCAGCTGCTGAAAATAACCTCGATCTCATTCGTGAAGGCGTCGTTAAAAAATCGGGAAAAATAACCAATACACTGGTCAAGTCAACTATTGACGGGATGGTACTCGATGTGCCCGTTGAAGAGGGAAACCAGGTAATTGAAACCAGCAGCTTTGGCAACGGCACCACCATTGCCACGGTAGCCGATATGGGCGAAATGATTTTTAAAGGTAAAGTTGACGAAACCGAGGTTGGAAAAATACATCCGGGAATGAAATTGTTACTTTCCATAGGTGCCATTGAAAAAGAAAAATTTGATGCAGAATTGGAATACGTTTCTCCTAAGGGTAAAGAAGAAAATGGTGCCATCCAGTTTGAGGTGAAAGCCAAAATTCATTTAAAGGATAATGTATTTATCCGTTCAGGATATAGCGCCAATGCGGATATCGTGCTAGACCGGCGCGATAACGTATTGTGTATTGAAGAAGGCTTAGTTCAATTTAAAGGTGACTCGACTTTTGTGGAAGTTGAAAAAACACCTCAATTATATGAAAAAAAGATTATTAAAACCGGCCTTTCCGATGGAATCAATATTGAAGTCCTTAAGGGTCTGGCAAAGAAGGATAAAATCAAAGTTAAGAATTCATAATTTAGGTTTCGAGATAGTAATTTGGTAGGTTGTAGTAGTTAGTTTGCTTCCCAGGCTCCGAATGTTTGGGAAGCATTTTGGCATTTAAACCCTGAGGGTTGGCCCACCGCATAAATCATTTTGTACTAGTAAGATGACATAATATTCTTCCTGATCTTGTCGAGATCCAATCGCTTGAAATATTCCCTGGGTTCCCCTATTCCTGATATCGCAGCATCGATCAAATCAACACTCACCTCTCCTTCGCTCAATAAATATTCCTCAACAATAAATTTCTTTTTTATACCAAGAATCAGCAACAGTGTTGCCACCACAATCCCTGTTCTGTCCTTACCCGATAAACAATGAATTAATACGGGGTACTGGAGATTTTCATCCTCGAACAAACCTATAACGTTATTCAACCATACCTGCACCTCTTTTTGCTCTGTGTGGTATTTCTCAAGATTATTACCGAGGGGAAAGTGATAATTAGCAGCGCCAAAACTCAACACATCCTCAGTGGTTCTTAAGTTGATGATTGTCTTGGGGTTTTTGACCTCTTCAGATGACTTAACAAAATCAGTTTTACCGCCTCTAAATAAACGGTTCACCGGCAGCAAATGGTTGTTAACGATCAAATTAATGTATTCGCCAACATCTCTGAAGTTTACACATCCGGCAGTATAATCCAATTCCATAATCCTTTACTTTTTGCAAATTCAAATTAAAACTATAAAGGCAGTGGAACAGGTTAAAGTTCAATTTTAAAAAATAAATGAAGTAAATTTTATTTATGGATTAATTCCCGCTGAACAGTTCTTTGGCTGAGATATTGGCACGTTCCGTTTCCGAAAATTCCAGCACCTTTTTAGACGTAAATTTATTGGCATCAATAAGAATATTTGCAGGGAAAGTTTGAATTGAATTATTATACTCCGTAACCGAAGTGTTGTAATATCTTCTGGCAGCCGAAATCTGTTCTTCAACCTCATTCCATGCAGCCTGAAGCTTTAAAAAGTTCTGGTTAGCCTTCAGATCCGGATAATTCTCCACGGATATCAATAAACCTTTGAGTTGCCGGCTTAAATGATTATGTAAATTTACTTTCTCGTCGTTGGAAAGGTCCTCAGCCAGTTGAGCC
>CAYZNC010000060.1:0-23173 GCA_964478555.1 uncultured Bacteroidales bacterium
AAACATAAAAACAAAAAAAACAATACGCTATTACCATAAAAAAATGGGCGGCAAGCACGATTGGTCCATATAAGAAGGCAACGCGGTTGGGGTTATCCGGCATACTTTCCGTATGTATGCCCATAGGAATGGTAAGTTCTACTTTATCATTGCTATTCCATAGCCGGTTAATTACAAAAAAACCTGCTTCATTTTGGGTTGTTTTAAAATCCTTGCCGTTTACTTTAATCAGCACACCATGCGTTGCCCATTTTGGATTTCTGATGTATAAAGGAAATTGCTTGGCTGATTTTACGGTAAAGGTTAAAATAACATGCTCGCTTTCAGGAAATTTGGTTTCCTGTTTTACCATGATTCCATTACTTTTCCAATTGAGCTCGGAGGGTATAAATAAGTTTACATATAACCCCCCATCATTCGCTCTGTAATAAATACTCTCGGCATACTTAACATGATTCTCCATGCCACTGCCCACGCAACAAGTAAACGTATTGAACTGATCGCTGAACTCTTTATGCGTCCCCATTCGCAAAGGAACAAAATAACACATCATACCGTTGGTGGGGTTTTGGGATGCCAATATGTGATTGTACATTGCTCTTTCATAATAATCGGCCAGTTCCCGGTTAGGTTGCCAACAAAACAAATGCCGGGTTAGCTTCAGCATGTTATAAGTATTACAGGTTTCGCAAGTATTATCGCTTAACCTGTCGTTTAATTTGTTAGGCTCACCGCAATATTCATAACTGCTATTGCCACCAATAACATATGAATGGTTGTGTACCATGATATTCCAAAAAAAAGAGGCAATAATGCTATCTTCCTGCGACTTTGTAAATTCGTATCTACGGGCTGCCCCAATTGCCTTGGGCACATTTGTGTTTGAGTGTTTACCTGCCATAGGATCATTTTTTTTGGCCAATTCGCCCATTACAAAATCATCATGAAACTTGTACGAAAGATCCAGATATTTTTTATTCCCGGTAATTGCGTAAATGTTCACCAAAACATCGTTCATACCTCCGTATTCACAATTCAACATTTTTAAACGCTGCTCTTCCGTAAGATTTTTCACCGTATTTTCAGTCCAATCGGCCATTCCGAGTACCACCTTGAGGGCCTTTTGATTGTCGCAACACAAATAAGCATCAACAAGGCCCGCCATCACCTTATGGACAGTGTACCAGGGAGACCAGCCCCCATTTAAATCAAATCCTCCTGACCGGATCTCACCTTTTGCCACTTTATTAAATATACTATCTTCGTTCGGTATGGCACCCACATATCCGGTTTTTCTGACTTGCTGGCATCGTTCAAGTTCATCGGTTATGTAATCTACCCTTTTCTTGAATTCAGGATTACCGGAATTTGCAAACAACATGGCACATGCTGATAAATAGTGACCCAAAGTGTGACCTGACAAACCTTCGCTCTCCCATCCCCCATACACTTCCCCTTTGACAGGCAAGCCTGCATTTTTATGGAACCTGTTCAATAATCTGTCAGGCTCTATTATTAACAAATAAGCAGCATCTTTATCCATTGCATTTTTGAAAGGACCATCTAAAATCTTTACCTCATTTAAATCAAAAGCAAAGGCTTTACACCGAATGTCGTAGGGTGCTTTTATTTTGCTGCTGTATTGCCCGGGGTATTGGCAAAATGTAACATTCAGCGATAAAAAAACAAGATAATGGATAGCGAATATTTTCTTCATAATTTATTTTGTTCTAAATTCTTAGCTATTTGATTTAGCGGGTTATATTAATTTATTTTTTTATCATACTCAAGCGTACCATTAACACATCGTGTCCCTTAATTAGAGTTTTAAGCGAAGCAGTGGTTGTGCCAATGTCCTTATGGGTCCATAGTTCTTTAATCCGGTAACTATTTTTTAACAAATTGAACCCGTTTTTAGCTATAGAGAAATGATAAATACCATGTTTTTTCCAATCAAAATCTAAATTGATGGGATGCATGCTGCGGTTTAAGAAACAAAATGCAGCATCGCCGTTTGATAAGGCTTTTACCCAAACTTCAAGGTCGCCCATATCAAGAAATTTAAAGCCCTGAAAACCGGATGTATCCTGATCAATGGCAATAACATCCTTATTCGTAAGAATTGTATGAATAGAATCTGGCATATTGCTTAAGTCGTTGCCGGCCATTAGAGGTGCAGCAAGCATACACCATAAACTGAAATGTGATTTGTATTCTGTGTTAGTTTGTCCGCCATTTCCAACTTCGAGCATATCGGGGTCGTTCCAGTGACCAGGACCGGCGAATTCTTCCAGACCTACTTGCTTGTCCAATATTTGCAGCACGCCCAACCCTCCCCAATTTACGGTCATATCAAATCCATCGCGGATATCATCGGTGGTACGCCATAAATTACCTATACCTTTGCCCCATTCCCAAGGTTTACTGGTTCCCCATTCACATATACTAAAAACCACAGGGCGACCAGAGGCTTTTAATGCATCGCTCATAGTTTTGTAAGCGGCTTTAGCATTTTGGCCTTCTTCGAAGCACCAATCAAATTTTAAATAATCGACACCCCAGGCAGCATATTGGCGGACATCCTGAAATTGATATCCACGACTACCTGGTCGTTTTTGGCATGTAAGAGAACCTGCACAAGAGTAAATTCCAAATTTCATGCCTTTGGAATGAATATAATCGGCCAAAGCTTTCATTCCTGACGGAAACCTCTCCGGATCTGCAATGATATTACCGGCACTGTCGCGTTTTACCTGCCAGCAGTCGTCGATAACCACATATTGGTATCCGGCATCACGCATACCACTAGCCACGATAGCATCGGTCATATCTTTTATGAGTTTTTCACTAACATTACAACCGAATTTATTCCAACTATTCCAGCCCATGGGAGGTGTGAGTGCCAAATGATCAAATGATTGGGCAAATACGCAACACATACTAAAGATGAGAAAACAAAAAATGATCATTTTTTTCATACTGTGAATATTAACTCTATTAGCATTATCTTGATTTATACCAATTTCCTTCCAAAAAGAATAAAAGGAGGGTGTTTGAAAAAATCCTAAAATCGAGCGAAATTATAAATTCCGGGGTTTGCAATCCCGTCGCTATAATTGACTTTTAGACACCCTCCCTACTAACTATAACTAACTACTTACTATAAAATTCTAACTACTAGAGGCTAATTTATGAACCTGGAGAACTCCTCCTGGTCTGCCTCACCTGGTAAACACATGTAACAAAGAAACCTAGTTTGTATATCCCTGATTTTGTTTTAATTTAGAATTGGTATTCATTTGTTCTTGTGGAATTGGGAAAAGAACTCGATAATCACCGTTAGGTTTGTGTGCATACCATGACTTTTTAGTAAACACACCGAAACGGACTAAATCCTGCCTCCGGTGATGTTCTCCAACGAATTCCCAAGCAAGCTCATCCAAAAACCTACCGTATTGAATTGGGGCATTATCATTTGCTGACTTAGTAATAGTTACAGTAGAGTCTTTAACATTATAAACATAGGCCCCGTAGTTGTATTTACTGTCTTGTTGCAGATCAGATCCGGTAACAGTCGCCTTTGAAAGATTGGTTTTAAAGGCTCTATTCCGTATTTGAGTTACGATTAAAGCTGCCGAATCGGCGTTACCGGTTCTTAAGAGGCATTCAGCCTGTATCATTAATGCATCGGTAAAACGGAAGAGAGGTACGTCATTTCCCTGGTTTCCTTGTAACCCCACACGTATTTCATATTTAACAAAGCGGTAGCCTTCATTCATTTTCGTCTTATTAATATCGGTCAGGTATTTGGTATAAACTAATGGTTTAATCACCGGTACAAGTTTTCCATTAATTGAATCTGAAGTGTTCCATTTTATGGTGTCGCCCGTATAACTAAATTGAAGACCTGAAAGCCAACATGCCTTTAAGCGGGAATCATCAGGATCATAAGTATCGAAAAACTGAGGTATACCACAGCTTCCGCCCCATGCATCAGACAGGTTATATGTTGCCCTGCCTTCCGGAGCTAAGGTTTTGTAAGGATAATATGATCCGGGAGCATGTACTTCGTCAAAAGGGATAGAAAAAATTTGTTCTACTGAGCCTGCATTTTCTGCTAAAAATGGATCAGCATAATTATCGGCTCTCTTAAACTTATTGCTTGCAATAACTTCCTGGACCTGTGCCTTTGCATCATTCCATTTTGGGACACCTACATACACCTCAGCATTTAAATATAGTTTTGCAAGTACCATTTTAGCTGCCCATTTTGTAAACCTGCCATAAGTATTGGTGTTGTTGTCTTCTGAAAGTTGCGGCATTACTTCCTTTAATTCGCTTTCAACAAAATCATATACTTCCTGGCCTGTATTCTGGTCCGGAAGCCAGCCTTTAGGAAATGTATATTTTGTTACAATGGGAACATTCCTGAAATGGTCCAATAAAAGATAGTAGTAATATGCCCGTAGGCCTCTCAATTCCGCATAATAATTATCAAAATTATCGCCCTCACCTTTAATTTTATCTAAAAATTCAATAGCACGGTTAATATTGTTTATACCGGTGAAACTGTTTCTCCATAAGTTAGCTCCATGCTCAATGTATGAATTCCAGGTATGCTTGTGCATATCGATGTATAAATCGCCCCACCCGTTTTCTCGCCCGGGAGTGACTATCAGATCGGCACATTCTTCTGAAATATCAAACAAACCATTCCATCCCCAATATACGTCCCGAAGCGAAATATAAGCAGGGGCTATAATATTTGGGATGTCCTTTTTGGTAAACTTGGTTTTTTCCAGGATTATATTATCGTAAACCTTCTCATCCAATTTTGTACATGAATTTGTTAAAATGAACCCCAAACCTGCCAAAAGGATTATATTTTTAATTTTAGCGTTTTTCATTTTTAAAAAATTAAAAAGTTATTTGAATACCTAATGTATACGTCCTAATCGAAGGATATTTATCCCTTTCATCATTCCCTTGTGACAATGGATCGCTCCTGTCAATTTCAGGATCTAAGCCTTTATATTTGGTAAAAGTGGCAAGGTTCGAACAGGAAACGTACACCCTGGCTTCTTTAAAGAATTTAAGCTTATTGACGTTAAGATTATAACGAAGAGTCAGATTATCTATCTTAACATAGTTACCATTTTCCAGATAGTAGCTTGTAAAATATTGCCTGAAGTTTAAAGTTCTCTTACCATATACATTATCGTATGACGACTCTAACCGGTTATATTTGACAGTTGGATTTTCGTAAAATAAACGTTGTTCATTAAGGATCTTGAAACCAAATGCTCCGTTTAATATCACATTTATTTCCAATCGTTTATAGCGAAAAGTATTGACCCATCCAGCTCTGAATTTTGGTATTCCATTTCCTAAGTATTGCCTGTTCGGGTCAGTAAGATTTTCATTATCACCTGCAGTTTTTAGCGTTCCATCAGGTGCTTGAATAATCCAAACACCAGCAGTATCAATATCTACCGACTTTATTCCCCAAAATTCTCCAACAGGATGACCTGGTTCAATCCGGTGCGTAGGTAATGAAACAGGATCACTTAATCCTGCAGTAGATGGAATAATAAAATTCTGTGCATTTTTATAAAAATCGTTGGAAATACTGATCACTTTATTTTTGTTATTGGAAAAAGTAATACTTGAATTCCATTCGAAGTTTCTTTTTTGCAAAGGAGTTGTATTGACTGATATTTCAATTCCCTTGTTTTCCATTTCTCCGACATTAGCTAAAATTAGATCCGCATAGTATGGAGGTTTAGGAACCTGAAAATCCCAAAGCATGTCCGTAGTTTTCTTTTTATAAACATCGATGCTACCGCTAACCCGGCTTTTTAATACCGAAAAATCCATACCAACATTATATTCTTTACTTTTTTCCCAGCGCAAATCGGGATTAGGGTTATACTGTGGTTGTAATCCGGTTACCCAGTTGCCTCCATTTAAAAATTGTCCCTGGTATTCAAATATTGTCAGTGATCTGTAAGAATCATCCGGAATTCTCCCTGTTACACCATAACCACCACGTAATTTTAGGTTATCGATAAACGTTATATCTTTCATAAATGATTCGTTGCTTAAAGTCCAGCCTAACGAAAGCGAAGGGAATGTGCCAAATTTATAATTTTCACCAAACTTAGATGAACCTTCTCTTCGGATACTGGCAAGAATGTTATATTTATTGTCGAAACCATAACTTAGTCTGCCAAAAAATCCAACTAATGTATTATCATCTTTGCTACTGCTCATTCCGGCTTTACCATTTTGAAGGGCAAGCCCCGATCCTAAATTATTATAAGAGAAATTATCGGTTGGAAAATCATAGTTATTGGCCCAACTTCCTGAATTGACATTATATTGATAGCTATAACCACCCAAAACCATAATATTGTGCTTATTGATAACTTTCGAATATTTTGAAGTTAACTCCAGATAATTATTTACCTTTTTGTCATTGGCATTAGAAGCAAACCCATTTACACCTTTTAAAGTGTTTACATATTTGCTGGTTTCCGAATAACCCCTGAATTCATTAAATTGATTGGCTGCTAACATTAAATTTGTTTCCCAGCCATTAACAGGGTTTACAGTGATATTACCGGTTAACCTTGTCCATCCTCTTTCAATCTTTCCATCGGTTTCTTCTATCATGGCAACAGGATTATAATATTGGAATCCTGTCCTTGATTGCCAATCTCCGTTATCGTCTTTTACCCGATCGGTCGGATTACGTATAAGTGCCTGCCTATAAATGGTTCTGTCGAATGATGTACCATCACCCAATGCTCCAAAATTCTGCGACCCAGTTATGACATTAAAATTCAGTTTTAATTTATCCTTGAACATAGCATGATTAATATCTAACGAAGCTTTAATATCCTGATTATTCGATTTTTTAAACATTCCATTCTGCTTCAGATAGTTTAGGCTAATTACGTAATTCGACTGCATGTTCCCTCCTTTTAAGCTAAGATCATGATTCTGAGTTGCAGGATCAGTGCGTGTAATTTCGGCTAGCCAGTCGGTACTGTATCCTTGGTCGGGGTAAGGCATGGCATATCCTTCGGCAAGTTTTTGCCGGTACTGTCCGGCATCCAAGAATTTGGCCTTTTTGGCAAATTCCGAAATCCCAACATACGACGAGTAAGAAAGGGTAGTTGGTATATTCCGGCCGACCTTTTTCGTTGTAATCAGAATTACTCCACTTGCGCCGCGAGTACCATATATTGCAGCAGCAGAAGCATCTTTTAACACATCGATTGATTCAACTTCAGCAGGTGAAACATCATTTAAACTGCCGGGAATACCATTTATTAATACTAACGGACTGCTGTTTCCTTTTAATGAGTTAACCCCCCGAAGATTAATATTTGCGGTTGTGGAAGGGTCACCTGATCCATTTGAAATAGATAGCCCTGCTATTTTTCCTTTTATTAATTCAGAAGCATCTCTCATTGCTCCAACAGTAAAATCTTTTTCCTTAACACTGGCAATTGCGCTGGTAATGTCGCCTTTCTTCATAGTACCATATCCAACAACAACCACTTCATCTAAAGCTTTGACATCAGTTGCTAAGCTTACGTCTATAGCTTTTTGGCCGTTGGCTGCGATTTTTTGGGTTGCATAACCAATAAAAGTATAGACAAGTATTGAATTGACGTCAGTTACTTCAATGGAGTAATTACCATTCGTATCGGTTGTTGTCCCCACGGTAGTGCCTTCAATAACAATATTAACACCTGGCAATGATTCACCTGTTTGCGCATCAGTTACCTTTCCGGTTATTTTTAGCTGCTGAGCGGTAATCATGTCTTTTGTGGTAATTACAATTAAATTGTTATCCAATACTTTAAATGTAACTCCCGAAGTTTTGAGTAGCTTTTCCAGCACATCTTCAACAAGAGAGTTTTGCGCTGATAAATCGACTTTTTTATTCAGATCCTTAAAATTGTCGTTGTAGAAGAAACGAAATTGACTTTGTTTTTCAATTTCATCTAAAATTTCCTTTACGGTTTTATCCTGGACATTAAATGTAAATCGTATGTTTTGGGAATAAACCGAGGCAGAGAGCTGCAAAACAGTGATAAAACTTAATATGGTAGTTAGTTTCATAGCAAGTAGGAATTTTTTTAGTCCTCTGGAGGTTAATAGATTAGGTAATTCTGGTTTTTTTTTCATAATTTTGAATGATTTTAATGATCGACATGCTGTCGTCGGCATCTTCCCGGATTAGGGCGACAGTAGTTAGTTGACATAAGATTCCTAAGTGGGAGAGGCAGGCATGTCTCTCCCTTTTTGTTTTTATCCGTAAGGGTTCATGGCATGGGGTTTTTAGTTAGTAATTATTTTAATTAGTAATTATTAGTTTTGTCGGAGCAAAAGGTTTTGGTATTTATCTTTAAATTGTTTGTTCCAGGTTAAGGTAACATTGTTATGACTAATGCTATAATCAATGGGTGCAGCCATCTGTATCACTTCAAGCACTTGTTCGAGCGATTCTTCCAATAGCGTGCCGTTAAAAACATATTCTTTTATTTCCTCATCTGCAAAAGTGAAGTCTACTGCATAACGGCGTTCTAATTTAACCACCAGGTCGCTGAGTTTTTCGTGTCGTATTACCCAACGAGTATCTTTCCACGATGTACATGTTCTGATATCTGTGACCGGCAAAATTTCTAATGTTTTGATCTCCTCTCTGGGTGTCTGCACTGCTAACTTTGGTGCTTGCTGAGGGTGTGCTGAAGAAGAATTCACCGCAGTTTCACTATTCAATTTAGAAAAAACAGCCTTCTGGTTGGGTTTTAAGATGATCGGATCAGAAATATTACCCTTTTTTGGATCAATAGCATCAATACGCACTATGCCTTCTTCAAGCGTTGTTTCAATCGTACTTTCATTATGATATGCCTTAACATTGAAAGATGTACCAAGCGCTTTAATATTAATATCAGAAGTTTTCACAATAAATGGTTTTTGTTTGTTCTTGGCTACCACAAAATAAGCTTCGCCATCGAGCAATACTTCCCGAATTTTTACTCCGTAATCACTTTTATATCTGAGTTTTGTTCCCGCATTTAACCAAACTTTCGTGCCATCAGGTAATGTAATAACAGATTTTGAACCTAACGGCGCCTCCATTGATATATAATTGTCAGCATAGGGTGATGATACCGATTTTTTGAAGTATATCATGCTTCCGCCACCTAAAAGAAATGCAAAAACAAATATGGCCGCTATTTTTAACCATGTTTTGAACCAATCATGTGATTCATAAAGTTTTTCAGAATTTCCCCGTAATTTTTGTTGTATAACAGAAGCCACGTCATTCCATGCTTTTTGTGAATCGAATTCTGATTTGTTACCCAATGCTGAAGCAGATTGCCACACATCAGTTATTTCGTCAAAAAAACGCTTGTGATCGGGATTTTCGTTAATCCAAGTCAATAAACGCTGAGTCTGTGCACTTGATAAGTTATCTGACAGATAACTGATAATATCATCTTTAATAGATTCGGATATCAATAATTCTTCTTTCATGAATATCAATTATAAATTAAACGACACCTATTTTTAAGGTAGGTATTACAGGAAGATTAAAAAAAACGCAAAAAAATTATAATAAACACTGGCAGATATTCTTTAAGATCCTCTCGTAATTTAAGTAACGCTCTATAAATTTGAACCTTAACGGTGTTAATAGAAATGTTTTTCTTTTTTGCAATCTCCTCGTGCGACAACTCATCCATGCGACTAAGGATAAAAATTTCGCGGCATTGATCTGGCAATGCTTGTACGGATTGTCTTAATTTTTCTTCAAGCTCTCTGGCTATGAGGTTTGCCACAGGATAATCAGGCGATAAAGGATGTATCAGGTCGCCAATGTTATCCGGCAAATCCGACTGATTTAAAATGTTGGCATGTTTGTTCCTTGTGACATGATTTATACAATGGTTGTGAACACTTCGGAATAGATAACCTGAAAGTGAAGATTTTATTTCTAATTGACTACGGTTTTCCCAAATCTTTATAAAGATGTCCTTCACTAAATCCTCAGCTACAATCTTATCGTGGACATAATTTCGGGCATAACGGCATAACCGGGAATAATAAGATTTAAAGATCAGCTCGAACGACTTCACATCCCCCTCTTTAATAGTCTCAATTAACTGCAGTTCGAAGTCCGTTAACATCCTCTTGAAAAATTGTAGGATACAATATTAATGTTTTTAAATTAATTGGAAAATGTAGTAGGCTTATTAGTAATACAGCCTTAATATCAAGTACTTAATAGAAAATGCAGTGTTAAACACAAAAGAAAATGGGAAGTGATTTTATGAAATACTTTTATAGAAAAGTTCAGGTCTCGGGAATCCAAAAAATTCAGACATTAATTTATCGTTAAAAATTCTGTAATGTCTCTTATCCATTCGTCTTTGTACTTTGTCAAATAGTTTTCGTGTCCAGCTAATTTAAAGGTCTTTAAGGTTTTTGTGCCTTTTAAATTGGCAAAGATTGCATCAATTTCCTGGCGGCTCACATCTTTGTCTTGTTCTCCATAAAGCAGCAGCGTTGGGCAGTTTACCCTTTTTGCATATTCAGTTGGATTATGCCCAAATGCCCAGAATCCGTTCTGAACTCCACCCCAAAAAAGTAAAAGTCCCGCCATTGGAAAGGTTGGTGCGTTCATGTTTTTAAATCTTGCACAAGTGGTCTGATACATTGACCCAAATGGACACTCAAGTATAATACCTGCCGGCTTAAGGTTGTAATCGTTTATTGCCTTCATAATGGCTACTGAGCCCATAGAAGTTCCAAACAAATAAATACGCTTTTCGCCTTGTTTTGTCAAATAGTCATAAGCCGTTTTCACTTCTGCTGCTTCTTTAAATCCCAGGGTAGTTTGAATTCCTTCCGAGCCGCCACTACCCATGAAATCAACCAAAAACGTATTGTATTCCAAACTAAAAAATTCTTCCGACTTGTCAAGCATAGATGCTTTTTCACCACTATAACCATGAAATAGAATCACCGTACCTTTTGCAGAATCGGTCTTTGCAGATTTTTCAAGCTCAATTTGCCAACATTCTATTTTCTTGTTGCTTTCAAGATGAACAATATTATAGCACAGGTTTGGAGTTTTTTTATTGGTTGGTCTCGGATTGTTTATGCCGACAATCAAAGTTTTGATCTTATCCCATGAACTAAGCTTGGAAGGGTTTTTAGTTTTTGCAACACTATGGTCAAAATGAGTGAATTTGTAAGCATGAATAAATGCAACCACATTCATAAGAACAAAAACTATGATGAGTGCCCAAATTAAACGTTTTATTATTTTTTTTCGCATTAATATTCAATTTAGCTATTACCAAGTCCTCGATCTGTGGGTTAAATGAGTATTCATTTAGGAATCCAAAACATTATTTTTATAATTCGAACTTACCGTTGCAATGCCATTTCAAACTTAATATATAAATTTACGATATGAAAAAAGTAAGACTATTTTTAACCTTTCTTCATTAATCAGGTGGATGAGCTATCAAGCCATGAAATCTAAATCTCAAGTCAATGAAACTTATTAATATTGTAAAAACATCAGGGTTATTAATGATGCTTGAATTGTTTACTCAACCAATTGCAATTGCACAGCAGCAAGATCAATCACCGTTTTCATTCAATAGCGATTTGTATCTTGATTATGTCAATGTCCTTAAAGGGATTTCCAGAACCAGCGGTGTCATGGGAAATATCGATGCCCAGATTACTTTTGATACGGAAAAAGCCAAATGGTGGAAAGGTGGAACTTTTTTTGTTTATGGCCTCTATGATTTCGGCATCAAACCAAGCTTCAATAATGTAGGGAGTTATCAAACCCTGGATAATATTGAAACGTATGATAAAGATCAGCTTTTTGAATTCTGGTATAAGCAGCAATTTAAAAATGTGTACTTTATTATTGGGCAAAGCAACGTAAACTACAACTTTTTTCATTTAGATGCCGGGAATAATTTTATAAACCAGAACTTCAACACTGAACCAGATGTTGCCGGAAACGTCCCTATTTCCAGTTTTTCAAAAAACACGCTGGGCATTAAGTGCTCATGGAAAATTTCACCAAACCTGACCTATAAAGGATGTGTATACAACGGTTACACTGGTAACTACAAAGATAATCCGTACGATGTGCAATACCGTTTTGGCAAAAAAGAAGGCTTTTTCACGACTCATCAACTGGGCTATAAATGGCACCGGGATTCCATCGTTACTAATACAATAAGAGTCGGTATGTGGTACCATTCCGGAACATTTATCAATGGAATTGATTCGACGGAATATAAAGGAAAGATTGGATTTTATGCATTGGCTGATAAGAAAATAATGCCATTTGGTGGTGATTACTCAAGGGGTATCAGTGCTTTTTTTATCACCGGTTATGTACCGGATAAATTTTCGCTTGTTAAATTCTATTATTCTTATGGGGTGAACATAACCGGAATATGCTCAAAACATAAGACTGATGTTTTGGGCTTTGGCACTTCAAACACTGTTGTTAACCGCAACATAGCTGATCTTACTGTCCCATCAAGCCGTTCCCATGAAAACATTTTTGAACTATATTACTTATTAAATCTGGGCAATCATTTCGCATTTACTCCCGATTTGCAGTATATATTGTCGCCCGGAGGTTCGCCGGATATAAAAAATGCCCTGGTTGCATTTGTTCGAATGGTGGTAAAATTCAACTGACGGTTTTTACATTTTTACTTTGTCCATAAATACTAAACTGAGCTGGATGGACATTGCCACCACTCCTAAAAACAAAACGAGCATTGAAAGTTTATTTTGCACTGATGTTTTACTTACCCGTAATAAAATAAATCCAACAAGCAAATTAAAACAAGCCCATAATACATTGGTGGTTGGGGAAGACAGCCCTATTCCGGGAGGGGTTGCAAAAGGCGTTGGAAAGAAATCCCCGGAGACACCATGAATAAAATGTGGGACTACATTTGCAAGAAATGCTCCTGCAAAAAATGCTGCAACATAATGATACCATTTCATAGATTTACATTTAGACATTAATACCTACTGCAATTTAATCGTTTCCCTAATAATTTGAGTTTGTGACCCGTTTTTTAACTACATCATTAACAAAATGTAATAGATGTTGTTTTTAATAACTACAGTAAATAACTTTTAAGCAACTGTTTAAACAAAGATAACAAATGGCGAAGAAAACAGAAATAAATTGGTTAAGCGAACCTGAAGATCATGACTATCCTGCTGCCCAATCGTACTTGTCTCTGATTTACGATGAACAACAAGTTGCATCATTCATTAATAAATTGAAACGAGCCCCAAAATCAACGTTTAAAGCTAAGGATATTTTCAGAGCGTCCAGCTTATCGTTGCTTGGGATTAGCAATAGTCATGTAGAGAAAGATAGAGAGAAAATACAGTCGGGTTTAGCATTATCACCACTCCTCCTGATAAGAGATACCGTTAATGGGAAAGTTGTTATTGCTGACGGTTATCATCGATTATGTGCGGTCTACTCTTTTGATGAAAATGCAGTGATCCCATGCAAGATAGTTTAAAGTCTTCGGGACTATCGTTTTTATTTTATTGATTATCTCTATGTTAATACACTAATCAATTTCAGTCTGCACTAAACGCTACGTATACCTTCATTTTTTATTCAACAAATAAAATATTGTAAAAGAAAATAAGTTACTATTAAGGTACTGCAATCCGTGAAAGGTTTCTTTTAAAATGCTGAATTTTTGTAAAATTCAATCATTACGTCGATGACAAAATCAAATAGAAAAGGCACTTTTCAACTTTTAATCATCATGA
Organism: uncultured Bacteroidales bacterium; assembly: GCA_964478555.1. Classification (GTDB taxonomy): domain Bacteria; phylum Bacteroidota; class Bacteroidia; order Bacteroidales; family JAAUTT01; genus JAAUTT01. Next base: position 13,879 of record CAYZNC010000060.1, read on the forward strand.
TTTTGGTTGTGTTAATCGTAACAGGCTCATCGTTAACGATTTTATACAGAGTGGTTCTAAATGAAAAAAAGGAATACTTGAGGGAATTATCAGAGAACCAGATTAGCACCATTAAGTCGTTCTATAAGCACACAAAAGACACAAAGGACATTTTGAGTTTTTTAAAAAATCAACAAAAATTCAATAGCGTTTTAGGTAAAACTGGCGAATTTATTATCGCTTATATAAACAAGGATACGATTTATTTTCTTTTGGATCATTTGGGATATGACTTTCACAATCCAAGATCTATACCGTTAAAATCAAAAATAGGAATTCCCATACAATATGCACTATCAAGGCATGCAGGTTTTATCAGAGGCTTGGATTACAGTGGCAACAAAGTTTTAGCTTTTTGCGATTATATTCCTGAACTTCATTGGGGAATTGTAACTAAGATAAATATTTCGGAAACGGTAGAACCATTTTATAAAGCTGGCCTTTACGGCTTGATTTCTGCCATTTTTTTAGTTTTTATAGGTACCCTCATCTTTATAGGTTATTCAAATCCAATTGTAAATAAAATTATAGAAAATGAAAAGCAATTAACGCTTATAACAGACAACATTCCAGTTAACATTGCCCATATCGATAAAAATCTTAAATATTTATATGTCAATCAAAAACTAGCGGACAGATATGCGAAAAGTAAAGAAGAAATTATTGGTAAAAAGGTAATTGAAATAGTACCTAAACAAGAATTTGAAAATGCATATCCCAGTATTCAAAAAGTTTTGGATGGAGAAACTGTGTTTTTTGAAAACTCCTATTTTTACCCAAACGGGGAGCAGCATTTTCTTAACTTATTTTACGTTCCTCATATTGATAATAAAAACAGGGTTGTTGGATATTATCTGTTAATACAAGACATTACGGAGCAAAAAATTGCCGAACAACAATTAAAAAGAGTTGCTTCTGATCTTAAAAACCTGGTGGCCACCAAGGATAAATTTTTTGGTATTATTGCCCATGACCTGCGAAACCCTTTTACCAGTTTAATCGGCGCTTCGGAACTATTATATAAAGATGTAGATCAATATAGCCACAATAGTATTAAAAAAATCAGTAAGTTAATAAATGAGGCCGCTAAACAGGGATATAGTTTATTGGAAAATCTATTAGAATGGTCGAAATCACAAACAGGTAACCTGGCCTATAATCCTCAAAATTTACATATAAAAGAACTTATAGCCGAAAATATGGCTGCAATGGAAATGCAGGCAAATCATAAAAAGATATCAATATTTTCCGACATTTCGGATGATATACAAGCATTCGCGGATAAGGATATGTTAAATACCGTCCTGCGTAATTTGTTGAGTAATGCGCTGAAGTTCACTCATAAGGGCGGTAAAGTATGGATAACTGCTCAAAGGAATGGCAATGATGTTTTGTTAACCGTAAAGGACAACGGCATTGGAATACCAAAAAACGACCTCGACAAACTCTTCAGAATCGACATTAAATACAGTAATATGGGCACTTCTGAAGAAAAGGGAACTGGATTGGGATTATTATTATGCAAAGAATTTGTTGAAAAGCATTCCGGAAAAATTTGGGTTGAAAGTGAGGAAGACAGTGGAAGTGAATTTAAGTTTACGATTCCTTCAACATAATTGATTTATTAACTTTTTGCTTGAAATAAAGGGCAGCAAATAATTATATTCATGACCCATGATCATGGATTTTGTGACTTTTACCACGCAGCTTTTAGGCAACTGGGCTCATAACCTCTTTTGGGATGAGATTTAAACATGGATGTATTTTTTTATTCTCTATAAACAGAGGTTGTTCATGAAGCCATAACCATCATAAAAATCAAAAATATAGTTACAACAACCATGAGTATAAGCCATGTTTCCGCAGCTGTTTTTACTATTTTATTTATCCGGCTCATTATGTTACACAAGCAATATTTAACAATACCAACTGAATCCTTTTCCTTTTAGACAATCTGCCTTCAAAAAACTTGTGTCAATTTAAAAAAAATGATGTGTGTAAACCTTAGCTTCTTTATGCTCAATCAAATTCACCATTCCTTAAATGCAATTAACATATAAACGGGAAAAAACTTATCAAAAGGTTTCATTGTGAATTTTATTGTATTAACTTTGTGCGCTTTTTCAGGGAAAAATGCCGAAACCTGCAATATTCAGAATGTTCAGTACAGGCAATAAAGAAAAGCTTGGTTATTTTCATTTAAAATGTATTGTTTTTTAAATAAAAAAAAATACCTTTGCGAACCAATTTTTAAACGAGTTTATAATTAAACAGATATTAGTTTTTATGCCTACAATTCAACAGTTAGTTCGGAAAGGAAGGACAAAACTTATTGACAAGAGTAAAGCTCCTGCATTAGATTCTTGTCCTCAAAGACGCGGTGTATGTGTACGTGTTTACACAACAACCCCTAAAAAACCTAACTCGGCTATGCGTAAGGTAGCGAGAGTAAGGCTAACGAACAGTAAAGAAGTAAATGCTTATATTCCTGGAGAAGGTCATAATTTACAGGAACACTCTATCGTATTGATTCGCGGTGGTAGGGTTAAGGATCTTCCAGGTGTACGTTACCACTTAATTCGTGGTGCACTTGATACATCTGGTGTTGAAGGGCGCAAACAAGGTCGCTCTAAATATGGAGCCAAAAGGCCAAAAGCAACAGCAGCAAAAAAATAAAGAATTAATTACTATAAAGGGTAACAAACCATGCGTAAATCTAAACCAAAAAAGAGAATAATATTACCGGATCCTAAGTTTAATGATGTCCAGGTAACTAGGTTTGTCAATAACTTAATGTACAGCGGCAAGAAGAGTACTGCATACGATGTATTTTACGATGCAATGACAATAGTTCAAACCCGTATGAAAGAAAGTGACAAGACACCTCTCGAAGTTTGGAAAAAAGCCTTAGAAAATATCACACCAATGGTAGAAGTTAAAAGTCGCCGTGTTGGTGGTGCTACATTTCAGGTTCCGATCGAGGTACGTCCTGATCGTAAGATTTCACTTTGTATGAAAAACTTAATCCTCTATGCACGCAAACGCAGTGGCAAATCGATGAGTGATAAGTTAGCATCAGAAATCATTGCAGCCTTCAACGAAGAGGGTGGCGCATACAAAAGAAAAGAGGATATGCATAAAATGGCTGATGCCAATAAAGCATTCGCTCACTTTAGATTTTAATAAATCTTTATGATACTTGCAATGTTGTGTAGATTTTTTGTAATAATTTGATGATTGATTGATTAGAGGGGACGGAATGAGTAAAGATTTAGATAAACAAAGGAATATTGGTATAATGGCCCATATAGATGCTGGTAAAACCACCACATCTGAGCGGATACTATTCTATACCGGTATAAACTATAAAATAGGTGAAGTACATGAAGGTACTGCTACAATGGACTGGATGGTGCAAGAACAAGAAAGAGGCATCACTATTACATCGGCAGCTACTACAACATTTTGGAAATACAAGAACGACGAATATAAGATCAATATAATTGACACTCCGGGACACGTTGACTTCACAGTTGAAGTTGAGCGTTCGCTTCGTGTACTTGACGGCGCAGTAGCTTTGTTTTGTGCTGTAGGCGGTGTTGAACCACAAAGTGAAACAGTATGGCGTCAGGCTAACAAATATAATGTACCACGGTTGGCTTTCATAAACAAAATGGACCGTTCGGGTGCAGACTTTTATGATGTGGTTGGCCAAATAAAAGAAAAATTAGGTTCAAACCCGATTCCTCTGCAAATACCGATTGGCGCTGAGGAAAAATTCCAGGGTGTTATTGATTTGATTAATTTCACATCAGTAGTTTGGAAAGATGACGAAAAACTCGGTTCAACTTATACTGAGTCCGAAATACCTGCCGATATGGTAGAAGAAGCCACCGAATGGCGTAACAAAATGATTGAAGCAGTTGCAGAAACTGACGACGAGCTTCTTCACAAGTTCTTTGAAAATTCGGATGCAATTACGGCCGACGAAATTAGGACTGCAATTCGCAAGTCTACTATTAAAATGACAATAGTACCAGTATTGTGCGGATCAGCATTTAAAAATAAAGGTGTACAAAGTCTTCTCGATGCGATTGCTGCTTACATGCCAAGTCCACTGGACAAAGGTAAAATAGAAGGTATCAATCCGTATACCGAGAAGCTTGAGGAGCGTTTACCAGATGATTCACAGCCAATTACTGCTCTTGCCTTCAAGATTGCTACCGACCCTTATGTAGGACGATTGGCATTTTTAAGAATATATTCGGGAAGATTACAAGCAGGTTCATACCTATATAATACACGTACCGAGAAAAAAGAAAGAATATCACGTCTGTTCCAGATGCATGCCAATAAGCAAAATCCTATTGAAAGTTGCGGTGCAGGCGATATTTGTGCAGTAGTTGGTATAAAGGAATTACGCACAGGTGACACACTCTGTGATCCTACCCATCCAATTCTACTGGAAGAAATGACTTTCCCGACACCTGTAATTGGTGTGGCTGTTGAGCCTAAAACTCAGGCCGATGTGGATAAACTGGGCATGGCATTAGGTAAACTTGCGGAGGAAGATCCAACATTCCAGGTAAAAACTGATCCTGACAGTGGCCAATGCATCATCAGCGGTATGGGTGAACTCCACCTCGAAATTATCGTTGACCGTTTGAGACGTGAGTTTAAGGTAGAATGTAACCAGGGAGCTCCCCAGGTTGCTTATAAAGAAACCATCACAGGTTCAGTTCGACACCGCGAAGTGTTTAAAAAGCAATCGGGTGGTCGCGGTAAATTTGCTGATATTATTGTGATTGTTTCTCCTGCGGACGAAGGTGTAAGTGGTCTGCAGTTTATTAACTCGGTTAAGGGAGGAAACGTTCCGAAAGAATATATTCCTGCAGTTGAAAAAGGCTTTAAGGAATCATTGCAAAATGGTGTTTTAGCCGGATATCATGTGGATAGCCTGAAAGTGGAATTACTTGATGGTTCTTACCATGCTGTTGACTCTGATGCACTTTCGTTTGAAATTTGTGCAAAACAAGCTTTCCGCAAAGCATGTGCATTGGCTAAACCTATTCTCTTAGAGCCGATCATGTCTGTTGAAGTAATTACCCCTGAAGAATACATGGGAGATGTTATTGGTGATTTCAATAAACGTCGCGGACAAGTGGAAAGTACCGATTCGAAACCAGGTGGAGCAAGGGCTATAAAAGCCAAGGTTCCTTTGGCAGAACAATTTGGATACGTAACCGTGCTAAGGACAATTACTTCCGGCAGGGCAACTTCAAGTATGGAGTTCTCTAATTATGCTCAGGTTCCTGAAAACCTGGCCAAGGAAGTCATTAGCAAAGTAAAAGGAAAAGCTGAAGTTATATAATTATAACATATACAAAAATGAGTCAAAAAATTAGGATTAAACTCAAATCGTACGATCACAATCTAGTGGACAAATCGGCAGAAAAGATTGTAAAGACTGTCAAGTCCACGGGCGCAGTGGTTAGCGGACCTATTCCACTGCCTACCCACAAAAGGGTGTTTACCGTACTACGTTCACCCTTTGTTAATAAAAAGTCGAGAGAGCAGTTCCAACTGTCTTCATATAAGAGATTGATGGATATATACAGCTCTACCCCAAAAACCATTGATGCGCTGATGAAATTAGAGTTGCCCAGTGGTGTTGAAGTTGAAATTAAGGTTTGATAACTGAAAAAAACAAAAAATTATGACCGGATTAATAGGGAAAAAAATTGGAATGACTTCCATTTTTTCCGATGATGGTAAAAGCGTAGCCGTCACTGTAATTCAAGCAGGTCCTTGTGTTGTAACCCAGGTGAAAAGCACCGAGAACGATGGTTATAACGCAGTACAATTAGCCTTTGATGATAAAAGGGAGAAATCCTGTAACAAGCCACTTTTAGGCCATTTTAAGAAAGCTAAAACTGCCCCAAAACAAAAATTAGTTGAAATTCCATGTGATCCTAATCCTAGTTATAAGATAGGTGATGTTGTAACGGTGGAAACATTCAAAGATGAAATGTGGATCGATGTGGTAGGCATTTCAAAAGGAAAAGGTTTCCAGGGCGTTGTTAAACGTCACGGTTTTAGTGGTGTTGGAGGTCAAACTCACGGACAACATAACAGACTTCGTGCACCAGGTTCAATGGGAGCATCTTCTTTCCCTTCCCGAGTTTTCCCTGGTCAACGTATGGCCGGCAGAACAGGCGGAGATAAGGTTAAAGTATTAAACCTGCAAGTAATGAAGGTCGTTCACGAAAATAACCTTCTCTTAGTAAAAGGTTCCGTTCCAGGAGCAAAAGGTTCATATATAATTATTGAATTCTAATGGAAATAACAGTAGTTAATAAAGAAGGCCAAGCAACAGGTCGAAAAGTGGTTCTCGACGATTCTATTTTCGGAATCGAACCCAGCGATCATGCAATTTATCTTGATGTGAAACAACATTTGGCCAATAAACGTCAAGGTACCCACAAATCCAAAGAACGTTGGGAAGTAGCTTACAGTACCCGTAAGATTAAGAGACAAAAAGGAACTGGTGGAGCTCGCGCAGGAAGTATAAAATCTCCGGTATTTGTTGGTGGAGGTCGTGCATTCGGTCCCCAACCCAGAGATTATAGCTTTAAACTCAATAAAAAAGTTAAGCAACTGGCACGTATATCTGCTTTAGCATATAAGGCAAAAGATAACAATATTATGGTTGTTGAAGATTTCACTTTTGAAGCTCCGAAAACCAAAGAATTTGTTCAGATAAATAAAAATTTAAAAATTGATGAGAAAAAATCACTTTACATTTTAACTGAACAAAATAAAACTATATATTTGTCATCTCGTAATTTAGCAGGGAAAAAGGTCATAAGCATTTCAGACATAAATACTTACGACATCATGAACGCATCAGTTTTAGTATTCATGGAGAGTTCGATCGAGGCCTTGCAGAAAATAGATTAATTGTTCAATACATATAATATAAAGTAATGGTAACGGAAATTATATTCAAACCTATTGTAACTGAAAAGCTTACAATTCTTGGGGAAAAGCTCAACCGCTATGGCTTCATGGTAGACAAGCGGGCAAACAAACTCGAGATTAAAAAGGCAGTTGAATCCTTATACGGGGTAACTGTTGCCGCTGTGAATACAATAAGATATGCCGGAAAAGTAAAATCACGCAACACCAAATCCGGTAGCATTAGCGGTGAGAGAGTAGCTATTAAAAAGGCAGTTATTACTCTGGCCGAAGGAGAAAAGATAGATTTCTATAGCAACATATAATTGTCATGGCAGTAAGAAAATTAAAACCTGTAACACCAGGTCAGAGACATAAAATAATAAGCACATTTGACGAAATAACCTGTGCTGTTCCGGAAAAATCCTTGTTAGCGCCACTCAAGAGTTCTGGTGGACGTAACAACTCCGGTAAAATGACCATGCGATATCTTGGTGGTGGTCACAAGAAAATGTATAGGCTCATCGATTTCGTTCGTAGCAAAGATGGCATGCCTGCTTTAGTTAAAACGATCGAATATGATCCCAACAGAACAGGACGTATCGCTTTGATACTATATGCCGACGGAGAAAAACGTTATATTCTTGCTCCCAATGGTTTAAAGGTTGGACAAACTGTAAAATCTGGTAAAGATGTGGCTCCTGAAGTTGGTAATGCATTATTTATGTCAGACATACCTTTGGGAACTATTATTCATAATATTGAATTGCGCCCTGGACAAGGTGGTGCTTTAGCTCGCAGTGCAGGATCTTATGCTCAGCTTCTTTCGAGGGAAGGAAATATGGCTATCATAAAATTACCTTCGGGTGAAACACGTATGATCCTGGTTACCTGTAAAGCAACCATAGGTTCAGTGTCTAACGCTGACCATTCTATTGAAAAATCAGGTAAAGCTGGCCGTAATCGCTGGTTAGGTCGTCGCCCACGTAACCGTGGTGTAGCTATGAACCCGGTCGACCATCCAATGGGTGGTGGCGAAGGACGCGCTTCAGGAGGACATCCACGTTCACGCAAAGGCATTCCTGCTAAAGGTTACAAGACCAGAGCAAAAAAGAATGCATCCAACAAATACATTATTGAAAGACGTAAAAAATAACAGATATACTTAACAGAATATGAGTCGTTCATTAAAAAAAGGACCGTTCATCGATCAAAATCTTGAAAAGAAGGTACTGACCATGAACCAAAGTAACAAAAAAGCGGTAGTAAAGACATGGGCACGTCGCTGCATGATTTCGCCGGACTTTGTGGGACATACCATTGCTGTTCATAATGGTAACAAATTCATCCCCGTTTATGTCACTGAAAATATGGTAGGTCATAAACTTGGAGAATTTGCTCCGACTCGTACCTTTAGAGGTCACTCAGGTAATCGCAAGGAAACAACAACATCATAACCCGATAAAATTAAACCTATATGGGTGCTAGAAAAACTGAATTTGCCAATAGGCTGAAAGAAGAAAGAAAAAAGAAATATTTTGCGGTTCTTCGTAACTGCCCCTCTTCACCGAGAAAAATGCGATATGTCGTTGACATGATTCGCGGTATTGAGGTAAACAGAGCTCTTGACATTTTGAAATATTCGAACAAAGAAGCAGCAAGTAAAGTTGAAAAACTTCTTCTATCGGCTATTGCAAATTGGCAGACAAAAAACGAAGGAACTCGTGTTGAAGATAGTAATCTCTTTGTAAAAGAGGTGTTTGTAGACGGAGGCAGAATGCTGAAACGTATGAAAACAGCTCCGCAAGGAAGAGCATACAGGGTACGTAAAAGATCAAATCACGTAACACTGATTATTGACAGTGCTATTGCTAGTAGTAATGAATCTAAAACAGAATAATTTGTAATGGGACAAAAGGTTAATCCAATATCAAACAGGCTTGGAATCATCAAAGGTTGGGATTCTAACTGGTACGGCGGCAAAAACTTTTCAAGTAAACTTGTTGAAGATACCAAGATTCGCGAATATCTTAATGCGCGTTTAGCTAAAGCCAGTGTTTCTAAGATCATCATCGAAAGAACACTCAAACTCATTACAGTTACTGTTAACACTGCTCGTCCAGGTATTATTATTGGCAAGGGTGGTCAGGAAGTTGACAAGCTGAAAGAAGAATTAAAGAAGATTACCAGTAAAGAAGTTCAGATTAACATATTTGAAGTTAAGCGCCCTGAACTCGATGCAAACATAGTAGCCAGCAATATAGCCCGTCAGGTTGAAGGTAAAATTTCTTACCGTCGT
>CAYZNC010000061.1:0-23102 GCA_964478555.1 uncultured Bacteroidales bacterium
CCATTGAAAATTGCGAAAGTTTTTTGCGGTAAATCTCGATATCAGAAAAAAAATCATGCTTTACCGAATCTGTAAATATTTTGAACTCGTTTTGAGTAAGCAGGAAAATAACCATCTTATCTGCTGATAACGAATATTGCAGCAAGACCTCGTTAGGTTTTAACATCTTTTGCAGTGAATCAGCTCCGATAACTTCGGCATTGAATTTTGCATTATAATAGGCAGGATAATGTAATTTATAGATCTGTATAAGACTGTCCTGTTGTTTTCGTAAATGATAGAGCTTGGTTTGGCAATCATCAAGGTGCTCCAGATTGGGCTTAGGAACCTTCGATTCCCATGCAAGCGTATTCGATAGTAATTCAATATTTGCCCATAGTCGATCCTCTTCCTTTTTTAGCGTAACAGGTAATAGGTTCATCTTATATGCATTGACGCCGTTTACAGTTGAAAGTAACAGCGAAGCCTTGCTTTTTTCAGCATACTCGAAAGCTTTTTGGCCATATTGTTTTTGACCTGTGATCCGGTATAAATCGAGGCTTGCCCTGATAATGTAAGAATATCTGTGTGTGATGAGGTCGGCATATTCATACCTCTGATCATCGCGCGAAAGACCCATTTTATAACGATGAGCGACTGCAAAAGAAAGCTCCCAATTTGCCAGACTGGTTTTCAAATCACGTAATTTCAGGACTTTGTTTTTTTGTGATTTGGAAATCTCATATAACGTTTCGGCCTTATTGTTTAAAGCGGTAGCCAAAGTTCTATCATTAAAGGATCTTGAAATATCTGGCAAAGCATCATAGTCACTGCAATATTTTACAGGAATGAGCGAGTAAACACCCTTGTGAAAGTAATCAAGCGACTTGGCATAATCAGCCTTTGCATACCAGTAAAAATATGCTAACTCACTATATGCAATGCCTGTATTATAACTGATAAAGCCAAATTGTTTTAATGCTTGTCTGAGGGCGAGTTGATAGTACGATTCGGCTTTAACCTTATTGCCAATATCAAAATAAAAATCGGCCAATGCTAAAGCACTATAAAATAATTGTTCCCTATTGGCAGCATTTAGTTTAATTTGTCCACAGGTTTGATATGCTTTATCTTTTTCACCAATCTTAAAATAACTGTGAGCAACCATAATTTTTTGAGCATCATCTAAAACCTCGAATTCACAACTATCAGACCATTGCACAATGTCTTCATAACGATGTAAATAAAAATTACATTCGATGATGTTTTTAACAATGTCTGTTTTAAATTCAATTTCATGTTGGGCTAATTTGTATGCTTTCAAATAAGTATTAAGGGCTTCATTTAGTTCATCATTAGCGTAAAATATAATTCCCTTGACAAGATAATATGGTAAAAAAGTTATTAACAATTTTTTTTTTTCAGAAGCCATCGATAACCGTTGAAAATACCTGTCACTAACTTCATTTTTACCAATGCTCCAGGAAGCAAAGATGAGCATACGATAACAATGCACCCACCGCTTATTGAACATTTTTTGATGCTCAAAACACTGGATAGCGCTGGTAATGTTCTGAATACAACTTTCATATTGATTACCAAAATAATCAAATTGGCCTAAGCAGTAAAAACCGCAGGCATACGCAAAACAAGCAGTATCCTTGTTAACCTTCAATTCCGTAATTACACTTCTAACGGCCCTTATGCCACGATCGCTCAAGTTGAGGTTGTACCATGTATCTCCCTGATAGAGACGTAAGAAATATTGCAATTGAACTGGAAGTAAATTGCTGGGTGGGGCAACCTTGGTTAAATAGATCGAAGCTACAGCATAGATCTTTTTTTTGTAAAAGTCAAGTGCCAAATAAGTGTTTCGATAAAAGCTCAAATCCCGATTGAAGGTACCAGGTTTTATTTTTTCAGCATATTGTTCAGCAATTTGCCTCGCTGCCTGAGCTCTGGAAAATTGTTCCCGCTCTAATTCAAGAAAGGCAACGTTGTACCAAACGCGAGTTAAATTTGAATAATCTGCATTAAGTCTATATTGATGGGCCAGCAGATAAGAATAATAAAAACAACTGTCTAAATGATATATGGAAAGATTATGATCAATTCGCTGAAGACATGTTTCCGTTTTAGGAATTGCCACTAACATGCTGTTATTCAGTACCAGGAATACAATAACTATACCTTGTAATATTCGTACCTGCATCATCTTTTGTACTTTCCCCGAATGGCTTAACTTTCATTTTTCAGAACCAACCGAGTTTAATTGCAAATTTATAATATTTATTGGAAGGAAAATTTACATTTTTCAACGATGTTTTCGTATAATGGGTTTTAGCCACGTCCGTATATTGAATTTGTGTATAATATTCTGGCTATACGTTAAACATATATGTTTAACAATTGTTATAACATATGGATAATCAATTGTTTCATTTGAATTTTTATAAAACATTTTGATACATTAAATTTATTGTATTTGATTGAAGATAAGTACATAAAATATTGTGGAGAAAATTTTGGCTTATCTAACATTTTTTGTAAATTTAATTAACTAAAACTTCATGCTATGAGAAATGATGGAATGTTTGTTGTGGATCTCGGTTTTACACCTGATCCCATCGATCCTCCTAAACACTGATTTTGATCCGGCATTTTAATCTCGCCGGGTAGTTTTGAAGCGAAACCGCCGGTACTTTGGCAATTGTAAAAAATATTAATCTGGCGGAGGAGTAAAACACAGTTACTCTTAACAAGCTAAGAGAAAAAATAAAAAAGTTCTGGAGCAATCCAGGACTTTTTTTATTTTTATGCTTCGAATAGATTAACTTTAAAAATCTAAAACATTCCTGCTAATAATATAAAAACATGACGATTCGAAGCCTATTTTTTTCAATATGTATTCATTACTTTTGTATTTCCTTACATGCCGTTAATGTAGATACTGAAACATTTGGAGAATTTGGATCGGTAAAAATATACAGTAATTCGGATAATCCTTCATCCATAGCCATTTTCATCAGTGGCGACGGGGGATGGAAATCAGGTGTAGTTGACATGGCCAAATCCATTGCATCGATGAATGTTATGGTAATAGGAGTTGATATCGACCGGTATTTCGATCATTTACGTAAACTTACCACAGCCTGTTATTATCCTGCTGCGGATTTCGAAAGTCTTAGTATGTTTGTTCAGAAAAAGAAGCATTTGTCAGTCTATATTCATCCGGTGATTATCGGATATTCTTCGGGAGCAACATTAGCTTATGGGATTATTGCTCAGGCGCCTGAGTATACTTTTAGAGGTGGTATCGGACTTGGATTTTGTCCGGACATAGATTTGCCAAAACATTTGTGTAAAGGCTCGGGTTTGGAATGCAGCCCACTTACTAAGAAAGGGTATGACCTATTGCCTTGTAAATTAAAGGAACCCTTTATTGCCTTGTTGGGAGAACAGGATAAGGTTTGTAGCCCGCCTGTTGTGAAAGTATTTATTGAGAAAACGCCTAAGAGTGAACTTGTAATTCTACCAAAAGTAGGACATGGATTTGCGGTTACAAAGAACTGGATGCCTCAATTTACAGCAGCTTATCAACGAATAATCAGTCTTCATGAAGAAAAAAAAGCCGATTTAAAGGCAAAAGCGGATGCATTGGGCGCCGCAAAACCAAAAGATCTGGAACATCTTCCAATTAAGATTATACCGTCATCAAAGCCTTCTAAAACAATGTTATTTATGATTTCAGGGGATGGTGGCTGGACGGGATTTGACCAACAATTCTCAGAACATTTGGCGGCACAGGGTTATCCCGTAGTTGGGCTGGATGCATTACAATATTTCTGGGCGGCAAAAACCCCCGAAGAAGTAATTAAAGACATTACTCCTGTTTTGAATCACTATTTAAGCGAATGGCATTGCGAACAATTTATTTTGCTGGGATATTCTTTTGGCGCTAATGTTGTGCCATTCCTTGTGAATCGCTTTTCTCCCGAAATCAAAAATAAAATCAGATTGGTGACCATGATGTCGCCTGACGAAAAGGCAGATTTTGAGATACATATATCGGATATGATCAATGTTTTTGGAGAAAGAGGCAATTATAACGTTAAAAGTGAAATGCTTAAAACGAAGGAAAAAACCTTGCTGATTTTTGGCACCGATGAGAGCAGAAAATTTGACGATCTTCCCAAAAATCAGTTTAAGGAAATAACAATTTCAGGAGGCCATCACTACGGCGACAATTTTGACGCACTTACGAATGGGATCATCAGTGCGGCAAAGGAATAAGATAAGAATTCTTGCACTGTTATAAATGTTGGATGTAAAATTTTAAAACATTTCAAATCATGATTGATTATGCAAATCATTTGTAATTTTGAAAAATTACCTAAATGTTGATTCAAGCATGCAAGAAGACATTAATAGGGCTTTTCAGGTTTTGAAAACCGGAGGTATCATACTTTATCCCACGGATACCATCTGGGGTATTGGGTGCGATGCCACAAATACAGAGGCTGTAAAGAGAGTTTATAATTTAAAACAACGTGAGGAAGCCAAAAGTATGCTGGTTTTGGTTGACGATTCGTACCGGATTCTGAGATATGTAAAGGAAGTGCCGGATATGGCATGGCAGCTTTTAGAGGTTAGTGATCATCCCATGACAATCATTTACCCTGGAGCTATCAATCTTGCACCAAATCTGATAAACAATGATGGGACCATTGGTATACGTGTAGTACGCGATGAATTTTGCCAAAAACTTATATCGAAATTTAACCGTCCGATTATTTCTACATCCGCCAATATTAGTGGTAGGACTGCACCTGCAGTTTTTGATGAGATTACCGAGGAAATTAAAAAGGGGGTGGATTACATTGTAACCTGGCGTCAGGAGGATCAGACAAAAGCCAAGCCTTCGTCTATTATAAAAATTGGGTTAGGCGGGGAAATTGAAATCATTAGAAAGTAAGTAGTAAGCAGTCATATAAGATCGACTGCTTACCACTTCAGTATATGCTTACATATTCATTTCTTTTATTTTGCCTGATCCGCTAACATTTGCATCAACTACGGGCTTCCCTGAATAGTAAACATTCCCACTGCCAGAAACCCTTGCAACAAGTTTATTTGAAGCATTAACTTTGCAATCTCCCGAACCGCTTATGTGAACACTGACTTCCTCGGTGGGAAGTTCATTTACGGTTACATCTCCCGATCCTGAAATATGCATTTCGTGCATTTTGGTTACTCCTTTTCCACTTAACTTAATCGAACCTGATCCGGAAATATGAGAACTGAGATTAACGGCCTTTAAATCACTCATTGCAATAGATCCGCTACCGGAAACATGAAAGGCTAAATCGTTGCCATTAATAGCGGTTTGGGCGACGATTGACCCCGATCCACTTACGTTTAATTCTTTTACATTTTCCACGGTGATGTAAATGGTTACCTTATTCATATTCCAGCTTCCTGATTTGGTTCTTATTTTTAAGTTAGAACCATCGGTTTCCGTAATGATCTTGTCGACATCCTTTGCTCTTCCTTCAATTGTTATACTTTGAGGGGTTCCCTGTGTTAATTTAATATCTGCTGATGCACCAAGATCGATACCATCAAATTTATCGACCGTACGAACTTCTTTTTTTTGCGCACCATCATCTTGCTGTGAAGAGGAGGAGGTAACGTTACAATTTACAGCGGATAAGCTTACGGTGGCGATCATAGCCAGTAGAATAACATAAAATTTTTTCATATCATTTAATTTTTGGTGAATGACTATTTTATGATAAAGACGATCACCAAAATTAAAATGCTGCATAGCGTAAAAAAAATATTTGTAAATATTTTTTTCAGACCAGATTAAGAAATTGGATAAGGAAGAAATTGTTTAAGAGTGGTAGTCTACAAGTCAAGTAGTCCTTGGGGAGCAGCAATAATTATTTCCTTTTTCTTATGATTAACTTTAATGATGATGGCTTCATTTGCCGGAATTAATATTTCCTTACCCTCTCGTAAAACACTAAATAACAAATTGTTTTTATAGTCAAGTATTTGGCTTATGGCTCCGATGGTTCCAGCTTGCTCATCAATAATTTTATAACCCTCTAAAACGTTTGGGTCAAATTTACTTTCCAGGCTTTTTACAAGTGTTTTTAACTGAAAAACATGGCATGACAAAAATTCTTTTGCCTGTTCTGACGAAGTAATGTCTTCAAAGCCAATGATGGCACTATCGTCATTGGTGATCGATAAAGAACGAATAAAAAAAGGAACCAGTAATCCATCGATTTCGATAAATACTGATTCCCATTTTGTAATGTCTTTGCTTAAATTAAAATCCGAAATTAACAGATATTCACCTTTATAGCCATGTAGCTTGGCAAGTATACCTATTAACTGGCAACCGGATATTTTAATGACGCTCAATTTTTACGAATAATAGCGTGAAAATTGCAAGCCGTACTTTCCTGATTCATGTAATGCCTGAGCACTATTCAGCAGCAGGAGCAGTATCTTCAGCAGGTGTTTCTGCAACTTGTTCTGCTGCAATTTCGGCAGCTTTTGGATTAGCAGCTTTTTCTTCTGCAGCCCTTTCAGCAGCAAGTTTTTTGGAAATAGCCTGAGCTCTTTCTTCCTTAACTTTTGCCTCTGCTTCAAGACGTTGTTTTTTTACAGCTTCTTTACCTTGATTTGCTTCATCTTTCTGAGTCTGCAGTTGGGATTCCTTGTCCTTTAACCACGATTCAAATTTTTGTTCAGCAACTTCCGTAGAAAAAGCATTCTTCTTAACACCTTCGACCAGGTGCTTTTTCATAAACACTCCCTTTTTTGAAAGGAGAGAACGACAAGTATCTGTAGGTTGAGCGCCCTTTTGTAGCCAATCTAATGCTCTATCAAAATCGAATTCAATAGTAGCAGGATTCGTATTGGGATTATACATTCCCAAACGTTCGATATATCGGCCATCCCGTGGCGCCCTGCTATCAGCTACTACAATGTGATAAAAAGGATACCCCTTTTTACCGTGACGTGACAATCTGATTTTTACAGGCATACGTTACGCTTTATTAATTAAACCTACTTGAAATTTTTGTGGCGCAAAGATACAATTTTATTTATTGATTGAAAGAAAAACGATAACAATATTTGAACGATATACAGATAGACTAATTGTCATACAGTTTTACAGAAAAAGACTTCACTAAGATTTTATATTTTAAACAGGATAACTTATGACATGTTGTCACTACAACAAGACATCTAAAACATAATCCTTTAAAATTATATGTCAATATTTCACCGGAGCGGCATTTTTTTTGGATGGCATAATCATTGATTGGGAAAGTAGTTAAAGACCGAAACCAAGTAAATTATAAAATAAATTTCAAAAAAAATGGGTAAAATTATTGGAATAGACTTAGGAACGACCAACTCTTGCGTTGCAGTAATGGAGGGTAATGAACCGGTTGTTATTGCTAACAACGAAGGAAAACGCACAACACCGTCAGTAGTTGCATTTATAGAGAATGGTGAAAGAAAGGTTGGTGATCCTGCTAAACGTCAGGCAATCACAAATCCCAAGCATACCGTGTATTCTATCAAACGTTTTATGGGTGAAACTTACGATAAGGTTCTCACCGAAATCAAGCGTGTGCCTTACGATGTAGTACATGGCGATAACAACACTCCACGTGTTAAAATTGATGATAGGAAATACTCTCCTCAGGAAATCTCTGCCATGATTCTTCAGAAAATGAAGAAAACAGCAGAAGATTATTTAGGGCAGGAGATAACCGATGCAGTAATTACAGTTCCTGCATATTTTAGTGATTCACAGCGTCAGGCAACCAAAGAAGCAGGTGAAATAGCAGGTTTAAATGTTAAGCGTATTATAAATGAACCTACAGCTGCTGCTTTAGCTTATGGCATGGACAAGAAGCATAAAGATATGAAGATAGCCGTGTATGACCTGGGTGGTGGTACATTTGATATTTCGGTTCTTGAATTGGGCGATGGGGTATTCGAAGTAAAATCCACTAACGGAGATACTCATCTCGGTGGTGACGATTTCGATCAGGTAATTATTGACTGGCTTGCTGATGAATTCAAGCGCGACGAAGGTATCGATTTACGCATGGATCCTATGGCTTTACAAAGATTAAAGGAAGGTGCGGAGAAAGCTAAAATAGAACTTTCGAGCACTACATCAACCGAAATTAATCTGCCTTATATTATGCCGGTGAATGGTATTCCAAAACATTTGGTTAAGACCTTATCCAGAGCACAATTTGAAAAACTGGCTGACACCCTTATACAAAAAACAGTAGAACCTTGTCGTCTTGCATTACGTGACGCCAGTCTCTCTACATCTGATATTGATGAAGTGATACTGGTTGGTGGATCTACACGAATTCCTGCAATCCAGCAGATAGTAGAGAAATTCTTTGGAAAGGTACCTTCAAAGGGAGTAAACCCCGATGAAGTTGTGGCAGTGGGTGCCGCAATCCAAGGCGGTGTTTTAACCGGTGAAGTAAAGGATGTATTACTACTTGATGTTACTCCGCTTTCTTTGGGTATTGAAACACTCGGAGGAGTGATGACCAAATTAATTGAATCCAATACTACCATTCCCACCAAAAAGACGGAAACCTTTACCACAGCCGCTGATAATCAGCCTTCGGTAGAAATACATGTGTTACAGGGCGAAAGACCTATGGCTAAAGATAACAAGACCATTGGCCGCTTCCACTTGGATGGGCTTCCCCCTGCACCTCGCAATGTGCCAAAAATTGATGTTATTTTCGATATTGATGCGAACGGTATTCTTCATGTTTCAGCCAAAGATCAGGGAACAGGAAAGACACAAAGCATTAGAATTGAAGCTTCTTCAGGTTTAACCGATGCTGAAATAGAAAAGATGAAAAATGAAGCGGCAGCTAATGCAGAAAGTGATCGTCAGGCAAAAGAAAAAATCGATAAACTGAATCATGCGGATAGTTTGATTTTTCAAACCGAAAAACAGTTAATGGAATTTGGCGACAAATTACCTTCAGACAAAAAAGGACCTATTGAAGCAGCGCTTAATAATTTAAAAGAAGCTCATAAAAAACAGGATATAGAAGGGGTAGATCGTTATACAAAAGAATTGAACGATGTATTCCATAAAGCCTCAGAAGAAATGTATGCTGCAGGTAAGGCTCAGGGAGCTCCGGGATCTGATGGCCAAGCTCAGGGAGCTAATACAGGTCAATCAGAAAATGCTAAAAAGGATGAAGAAGTTACAGATGTTGATTTTGAAGAAGTAAAGTAAGTTTTTAACATATTAATAGAGGCTGTCAAAAGGCTATAATTCCGTTGTTGCGACAACGGATGCATTGGAGAGTAGTTCAATGTGTAGAGTAAAATTATACTCTAATATACCTTTAGATAGCCTCTTTTCATTTTAAAAAAACTTATAGCTACCTTTGTTAAACTCCAACGTTATAAATTATTTACGACATGAAAATTCTTACATCCGGCCAAATTAAAAATGTAGATGCCGAAACCATTAAACTGGAACCCATTAAGTCAATAGATTTGATGGAACGTGCAGCTAACAAGTGTTTTAATTACATCATTGAAAATTTTTCTCAAAACGGGAATATAAAAGTATTTGTTGGTCCTGGAAATAATGGCGGCGATGGTTTAGCGATTTCACGGATGTTGGCGCAGGAAGGTAAGAAAGTGCAGGTATTCATGTTATCACAGCCAGAAGCACTTTCCGCTGATGCTGCGGTTAATTACAAAAGATTGGTAGATCAAAACAAGACTCAAATCACACAGATAGCAGGCAAGAAAATTCCCAAAATTGACAATAATGACCTGGTGATAGATGCCATGTTTGGTTCAGGGCTCTCACGTCCTTTGAATGGTTTGGCAGCAATTGCTGTTAAGCAAATAAATCAAGCCAATGCCATAGTCGTTGCAATTGATGTACCTTCGGGTTTATATAGCGAAGCGAATGAACTTAATAACCCCGAAGATATCGTAAACGCTGATTACACGTTAACCTTTCAGATGCCCCGTTTGTCTTTTTTCTTTGCTGAAAATGAAAGATATGTTGGCAATTGGCAAATGATGGATATTGGTTTGTTACCAAAAGCAATTGAAGCACAACAAAGCGGTTATTTTTTTGTTGACAAGTCAGAAATAGCAGCAATGTTGAAACCGCGAAAAAAATTTGCACATAAGGGCAATTTTGGTCATGCCTTGTTAATGGCTGGTTCCTATGGGAAAATGGGAGCGGCAGTGCTTTCATCCAAAGCGTGTCTGAGAACAGGTGTGGGCTTACTTACTACTCATATTCCTATAAAAGGATATGATATTATGCAAACCGCTGTTCCTGAAGCAATGGTAAGCGTGGATACAACTTCCGATAATCTTTCTACGTTGCCTGAAATTTCACAATATAATGCAATTGGAATAGGTCCTGGTCTTGGATTGTACAATTTTACGGGATTAATGATGTTTCAACTTCTTAAAGCAGTTAATATACCTTTTGTTCTTGATGCGGACGCCATTAATTTAATTGCTATTCATCCCGAATGGTTAGGCCTCCTTCCTAAAAACACTATTTTAACGCCACATCCAGGCGAATTCGATAGGTTAGCAGGATCTTCAAAGGATGGATATGAGCGTCACCTTAAACAGATAGAATTTTCAAAGAAAAATAAGGTTATTATTGTGTTAAAGGGAGCGTACACTTCGATAAGCTCATCTGATGGGAATTGCTGGTTTAATAGCACGGGTAATCCCGGCATGGCAACAGCAGGAAGTGGAGATGTTTTGACCGGTATAATTTTGTCGTTATTAGCACAGCAATATAAGCCATTGGATTCCGCTCTCATTGGAGTGTATATTCATGGTTTAGCTGGTGATCTTGCTAGCGCCGATGGAAGTGAAGAATCCTTAATAGCATCCGATATAATTAATTATATTGGAAAAGCGTTTTCAAAAGTTAAAAACATGAAACATCCATGATTTAAAATGCAAAAGAAATAAAACACCTTATTTTTTAAATAAAGGTAACGCTTCGCTAAGTCGTCATGAGTTGTTTCATCAGATCAAAACCCATTAAATAATAATACTGATGAAGTCCACAAAAAATATAACAGGGTTACTTTTCTTTTTTTTACTAGTCTCCTGCCTGCCTTTCAAAAATGTTACCGTAACCAAAAGTTCCGGAACGCAACTTGTAAGTGATAAGAGTATAATTTATGCACTGCCTCAAACCGGCATTAGTATTACACTCGAAGTTACCAAAACTATTATAAGGAAGGGGCCGTTTGCCGCATATGCCCAAAAGTACCTTCAAATTTCAAACGTTCCCGAGGAAGACTCGGAATCTTGGGAAATAACTGACGTAAAGATTGGCTCCCAAATCGAAGCAGATCCGTCGCAGTATTATGCCATTACCTATAAAACATATCCTGAAAATTTGAGCAATCTGCTTTCTGTTTCGAATAAAGGTATCATTCTCGATTTTGCAAATGCATGGGCAAAAAATGGGTATGTTTCTAAAACCATCACAAGCGATAGCGAATTTTTGTTTGATCCTAGAATTATTGATGAAACAGTTAAGGACAAGGTGGATACTTTCTATAAGACCGTGATGAATGATACGTCATTCGTAAGAATTCCTATCTTCAAAAAGCAAACCGAAGCCAAGACCATTGAAGATGTCGCAAAGGAAACCGCTCACCAATTGATTAAAACTCGTAAGCGCAAGCTTAAAATGTTGCGGGGCGAGTATGACTTCCATCCCGACGGAAAAGCTATGGAGTTATCAGTTAGGGAATTAGAAAAGGAGGAAGCAGAATTACTGACTATGTTTTATGGTATAAAAATTACTAAAACTCAATACGTCCGCTTCATAGAAATTCCTCAAACGGAAACATATTCAAAAGAACTATGCTATTTTTCAGAAGACCAGGGAATTAAGGATATAAAAACAGAAGGGAGTTCAGCTGTTTTACTACAGGTTACCAAAGAACAAGTAGCTCAACCCCAACCAAACACCACCACTCCCATTAAAACACATAACATCTTGTATATACGAATTCCATTAATGGCAGACATTAAGGTACTGCAGGACAATGAAGAGCTGGCAAAGACAAGAGTACCTATTTACCAGTTTGGCACTGTGCAGGCAATTCCGTTAGAATAAATAAGAGAATAACTGGAGATTAATAAGCAAACAGCGGGTACTTTTTCATTACCTCGTTCACTTTTGTCCTGACCTTATTAATAACGGTTTCGTTATCAATATTACTCAGTACATCATCAATCAATTCAACAATCAACTCAATTTCTGTTTCTTTTACACCACGGGTTGTAATAGCAGGTGTTCCCAAACGAATACCTGAGGTTTGGAAAGGCGAGCGGGTATCAAAAGGGACCATATTTTTATTGATGGTAATATCGGCTTTTACTAAAGTGTTTTCTGCCATTTTGCCATTTAATTCAGGAAATTTCGTACGAAGATCAACCAACATTAAATGATTGTCAGTGCCTCCTGAAATTATTTTGTAGCCTTTACTGGTTAAGGCATTAGCCATGGCATCGGCATTTTTTTTCACTTGCTTTACGTATTCTTTATAGCTACCATCCAAAGCCTCGCCAAAAGCAGCAGCTTTGGCAGCAATAACGTGTTCAAGCGGTCCACCCTGGATACCAGGAAATACTGCAGAATCTAAGAGTTGCGACATAGTTTTCAGTTCGCCTTTTGGAGTGGTTAGTCCCCAGGGATTTACAAAATCCTTACCGATAAGTATCATTCCACCTCTGGGTCCGCGTAAGGTTTTGTGTGTTGTAGTGGTAACTATATGGCAGTGAGGAAAAGGATGGTTAAGTAAACCACCAGCAATTAAACCAGCAGGGTGAGCGATGTCGGCCATAAGGATTGCTCCAACCTTATCAGCTATGGCTCTCATTCTGGCAAAGTCCCAATCGCGTGAATAAGCAGAAGCGCCGGCAATGATAAGTTTAGGCTTTTCAGTCAAGGCTATTTTCTCCATTTCGTCATAATCAACCCTTCCGGTATCGGCGCTTACATGATATGATACCGGTTTGTAAAGGATACCTGAAGAATTTACAGGAGAACCATGTGAAAGATGTCCGCCATGAGATAGATCCAGCCCCAGAAAAGTATCACCTGGTTTTAAAACTGCCAGCATCACAGCTGCATTGGCTTGAGCTCCTGAATGTGGTTGAACATTTGCCCATTCGGCAGAAAATAATTGTTTAGCCCGTTCAATAGCTAGTCCTTCAATCTGATCTATATATTGACATCCTCCATAGTATCTTTTACCAATGTACCCTTCGGCATATTTGTTGGTTAAACACGATCCCATTGCAGCTAAAACTTGATCACTAACAAAATTTTCCGATGCAATTAACTCAATACCGCTTGTTTGGCGGTGTTTTTCCAATTCGATAATACGGAATACATTTTCGTCTTTCTTCATAATCGATATTAATTCAGATTTAATGGGCAAAGGTAGGTGTTTCGGTAAAGATTAAAAAAAACAGATTAAAAAAATATTACTGAAGTATTAACAATAAAGTTAATTCATTAAAAATGAATGATATATAAAAATTTAACTCATGCGTTCGATCTTTTCATTTACCCAAAATCCGTCAGAACCTGGAGTTTTAATTATTGTTCTTATATTCATGTTGATATAAAAATTGAATTCAAAAGTGATAAATGATTTTCCTTATTTACTTAACAGAATTTTCAGGAGCTAAGTATTTCATTAACTTTGCATATAAATCTTCAGAAACGATTGGTTTAGGAAGATAATCGTCGAACCCGGCCTCTATGCATTCCCGGTAATCTTCAATCATTGCATAGGCAGTTTGTGCAATGATGATGGCCTTAGCATTTATTTTGCGAATGTCTTTTAAAAGTGTAAAACCTGAACAGTCTTCTAGTCTCAGATCTAAGAGCACCAGATCGATCCTTTGTTTTTTAATCACCTGCAAAGCAGAATGACCATCATCAACGGAAATAATTTTGGCGCCAGTTGGTTCAATTAGTTCTTTAAACAAAAAAGCCGAGACATTGTCGTCATCGACTATTAAAATAGTTTTCTCCGAAAGGTTGAGGACCACAAGTGTAGAGTTAGCTAATTAGAATTTCAAAAAAACAAAAGTAATAATATGAAATTAAGTAAGAGGAATTTACAGTATATTATAGAATGCTTTAAAATGTGATTTTGAATACATAAAAAAGTAATATAGAATACCTTTTGTAGTACTTATCCATTTTTTTAAATATGTTTAGGGCCAAGCAGGCAATTTTCTAATAATCGAATTTTACAATTAATTTTTATGTATGGTATTGAGTTATTGAACAATTCTGAAATTATCGATACACTGACAGAGGAAGAAAAGCAATTAGTAGTGTCCAATATGACCAAGGTCAGGTATTCAAAGGGTGAAAGAATCATAAAGACCGGAGGTTTTGTGACTCATGCCATATTTGTTAACCAGGGTTATGTTAAAATCCATTCCGAAAACAAAGGCAAAACTATTATATTCAATATTTTTGGACCAGGCTCATTTTCAGGATTGGCGCTGATGATAGGCCAGGAAAAGCATGTTTTTGATATTACCGCCCTCGACGACTCTACCATTTGTATGGTTGATATGAATGTAATGTCGGGAATCATTGAAAAAAACGGATTATTTGCGAGGCACCTTGTAAATTACATGAATTCTACCATCATGTATTATATTCAGCATAATATTGTCTTCTTAACACAAAGCAATATTCATGGGCGCTTGGCAAAAGCGTTACTGTATCTGTCGCAGTTTGTTTTTTTTAGTGGCGATTTCGATCTCTTATTATCCCGTATAGAATTGGCACAATTTTGCAACATTTCGCGCGAGAATGTCATTAAAGTGTTGTACGAATTTAAATCGGATGGTTTGATAAAATTAAACGGTAAACAAATTCATATTCTTAATACGGAACAATTAAAGCGCCTTGCCGATATTTGTTAGTCCGCATTTTTACGATTACCTGGCCATTAATATCATGCAATTTATTTGTAAATTTATAGCTTTTTGTATGAACTGATATTTATGGTAAAATTTGAGCGTTTTCAGCTTCCTAACGGATTAAAGGTTTTGGTTAATGAGGATCGTTCCACCTCAATGGTGGCAATCAATATTCTTTACAACGTTGGCTCACGTGACGAACAACCTGATAAAACAGGATTTGCTCACCTTTTTGAACATTTGATGTTTGGAGGATCCGCTAACATCGAATCGTACGATTCAGCCGTTCAAATGGTTGGTGGAGAAACCAATGCATTTACAAGCAATGATATTACAAACTATTATATTGTTTTACCATCCGACAATATCGAAACCGGTTTATGGCTGGAATCCGACCGTATGTTGAAACTAAATTTTTCAGAAGAAAGATTGAGTAATCAACAAAATGTTGTGATAGAGGAATATCGTCAGCGATATTTGAATCAACCTTACGGAGATGTTTGGTTATTGTTACGTCCATTGGCGTACAAGGTCCACCCTTACCGGTGGCCAACCATTGGCGAACGCATCGAACACATCAGAGATGCGAATCTTAAAGATGTAGAAGCATTTTTCTATGCGCACTATGCTCCCAATAATGCATATATGACCTTGTCGGGCAATATCAATGCAGAAGAGGCTTACCCATTGGTTCAAAAATGGTTTGGAGATATCGAAAGCCGAAATATCAAGCCCAGAAGTCTTCCTCAGGAGCCTCCTCAAACCGAGCCACGAAAACTTTCTGTGACCAGGAAAGTACCTTCCGACGCCATGTACAAAGTTTGGCACGTACCCGAACGTATTAATAAACAATTTTATGTTTGTGATATGATTACTGATCTTTTGTCGAGCGGAAGATCAGCCCGGTTGTATCAGACACTTGTTAAAGAAAAGAAACTTTTTAATGAAATTAATGCTTTTGTGAGTGCTGATGTGGATCCCGGTTTGGTCATTCTGGGAGGAAAGGTGATGGACGGCATAACCCTGGATGACGCTGAGGCGGAAGTAGACATTGTATTGCAAGGTCTTATCGATACTCCCATACAGGAACGTGAGCTAAAAAAAGTAAAGAATAGATATGAGTCTAATCTGTTGATGGGACAAACAAATATTCTTAATAAAGCTATGGATCTGTCGTTTTACGAAATGCTCGGCGATGCTGATTTGCTTAACCAGGAGATTGATAAGTATAATAGTGTAAAACCGTCTGATATTACGCAAACAGCCAGCGAAATTTTCAAAAATGCCAATAGTTCAACGCTTTATTATTTGGCCGAAAAATAAATTTAAAGGAAGCAAAAAGCTTCTTATGATATTTAAATTAAAAATTTGTAAAATATAATGAGTATCAATAGATCAATTGCACCCCCGATCAGGGATATAGAAACCTTTAATATCGTTAAAGCAGAAAAGCTGAAGTTAACCAATAAGATACCGCTTTACCAGCTAAATACAGGCACTAACGAGTTAGTTAAAATTGAGTGGGTTTTTGAAGCAGGTAATTGGTTTCAATCTTCACCATTGGTGGCATTTGCTGTTAACAGCATGTTGAATGAGGGAACTCAAAAATATACATCGTTACAAATTGCAGAGTTGATAGAATATTATGGGGCTCATCTTGGCTATAATATTGATAAGGATAATGCTTTTGTTACCCTTGTTTGTATGCATAAATACCTGGAAGAGGTGCTCGAAATTGTTGCGGATATTATTATTAATGCAGCATTTCCTGAACATGAACTGGAGATTTTTAAGAATAAGCACAAACAGCAATTCCTGGTGGAACAATCGATGGTGAAAAATATTGCTCGTTCTGTTCAAATGCGAGCTCTGTTTGGGAACTCCTATCCTTATGGGTACTTTGTAACCATCGAAGATTTTGATAAGCTTAACAGGAATGAATTGGTTAAATTTCACAGGGCATTTTACCAGCCAAAGTTTTGCCGGATTGTAGCTGCCGGCAAAGTAGATGATTTAGTATTGAAAATGATTGAAAAACAATTTGCTTCCTGGAACAGCACGGGCGAAGTTACACCCAAATCTTTTACCATAGAACAGGAGGATGAACGTAAGATATATATCCATAAACCGGAAGCTGTGCAAAGCGCCGTTAGGATAGGAAAGTTGCTGATGAATAAGTTGCATCCCGATTTTACACCAATGTCTGTACTTTCTTGTATTTTAGGTGGTTATATGGGATCCAGGCTGATGAAAAAAATTCGTGAAGAAAAAGGTTATACCTATGGAATAAATTCTATACTTGTTACGTTTAAACATGCAGGTTATCTAACCATTGTTTCTGAATTGGGAGCTCAGGTAACAACTCCAGGCATTGCGGATATTTTTACTGAAATTGTTAAGTTACGCAAAGAGCTGGTTACAGCAGAGGAACTCCAAAGGGTTAAAAATTACATGTTGGGTGATGTGGCCCGTATGTTCGATGGTCCCTTTGCACAAGCCGATAGCCTGATATCGCTGTTGGAGTACGATCTTAATTACGATTATATTTCACAAATGATCGATACTATTAAAGGTATAGACACTAATCAGATCCGGAATCTCGCTATAAAATATCTCGATCCGGATAGCTTTACCCAGGTAGTGGTCGGGAAAATGGAAGATTAAAACAAATATATTTAATTAGTTCACTAATAACATAAAATTTTTGAACAGGTCTGTGCTCATATTAATATTCTTCGCTTTTTCCCAAGCTATCTATAGTCAGGTCCCGGCTTTACCATCATCGCCTCAGTTTGAGAGCGTGAGTGTCGATCCTGCAACAGGGCAAGTTACCATACATTGGAAGCTCAGTCCATCAACCGATGTTAAGGGATACATTATCTTGGAATATTTTGATGGGGGGAACCGCGCTATTGATACTGTTTTAGGCCCTGCCATTACACAAGTTACATTTGCTTATCCGAAAGTTTTGAATCAGCCTGTACGTTTTGTCATTATAGCCCTTGATTCAGCAAATAATCGCAGCCTGGAAACCGACCCGCATCGAACAGTGTTTTCCAAATTAGCATACGATTCATGCAGTGCGCAAATTAAAATTATCTGGACTCTTTATGAAGGATGGGGCGCCAATCTTGTAGGATACAGGGTTTACCAGGTTAACAACGGCATACCAGGCGATATCTCAGGAGCGCTAACACCCGCTGATACCAGTTTTCTTATATCAAACATCAAGGGTGGTCAAAATTATTGTTATTATGTTGCGGCAGAACGTAACGACGGTGTTTCTGTGACATCCAACATGGCTTGCCGGCAAACCTACGCGGATGGTTTGCCCGACTTTATAACCGCTGACAAGGCTGTTTTTTTATCGAATAGCCTTGTTGAATTAACATTTACACTTGATCCGAATTCGCCTTCGAAAAATTATCAGTTAACGGCATCAGATAGTCGAGATGGTGATTTTATTCCCATCAAACAATTTAAAAATGTACAAGGAGATCAACTGGTTGTGGTTGACACACTAAAAAATCTTGCTCCCAAATATTACAAGCTCGAAGCTTTGAATTCTTGTAATCGTGGAGTGCTTGGCTCAAATATGGCGACAGCCATGGTGCCTATTTCATCGATCACCGTAAATGAGATAAATTTGTTATGGAATGCTTATCAGAACTGGCCACAGGGTATAAAGGAATACGATATTTACAGGGCTATTGGCGACAATGGTTTTCAACTACTTCAAACGCAATCAGGTGTTACAACTTCATATACTGATAATATTTCTAGTCTCATAGGTAAGCAGTTATCGGGTAATATTTGTTACTATGTGGAAGCTGTTTCTAAAACAGATACCACAGGAAATACTTACATCAGCCGATCGGCTACCGTTTGTGTTGACATTACTTCAAGTATTTTTATACCGGAAGCCTTTACACCCAATGATGATGGTAAAAATGATGAGTTTAAACCATCTTTTGCTTTTATGCCAACTGATTACAAGTTCATGGTATTTAACAGAAGCGGTTTTAAAATATTTGAGTCATCGGATCCATTTAAAGGATGGACTGGTAAATTACCAAATGGTGAAAAAGCTCCTGAAGGCGTTTACGTTTTTTTCATCACTTTTACTTCGGGATCAGGAAAAACCGTTGACAAAAAAGGTAATTTTTCGTTGATTTATCCATAAAAACGGAATAACCGAACACATTATTAGTTACTTTTGCATGCTAAGCAAAAAGTAGTGTAATGGCTGTTCTTACCCCGGAAGAAGATATTCTTATCAGGCAGCGTTTTGATGACCTGTTGACTCATTGTGCCCGTATCAAAAACAATGAGGATAGGGATATGATTGTCAGGGCGTTTGAGCTTGCCAACGAAGCGCATAAGGAGATGAAGCGCAAGTCAGGAGAGCCCTACATATTGCATCCTCTGGCTGTTGCCAAAATTGTTGCCCACGAAATAGGACTTGGAACCACGTCAGTAGTTTGTTCACTTCTTCATGATGTGGTTGAAGATACCGATTATACGCTTGAATATATCGAAGCAAATTTCGGGCAAAAGGTGGCAAGCATTGTAGATGGACTTACCAAAATTTCAGGAGTTTTTGATACTAACTCCTCCTTGCAAGCGGAGAATTTCAGAAAAATGCTGATCACGCTTTCAGACGATGTTAGAGTTATCCTAATAAAATTAGCGGATCGTTTGCATAATATGCGCACACTCGATTCTCTGCCACCTCATAAACAAATCAAGTTATCCGGAGAAACCATATATCTATATGCGCCATTGGCTCATAGGTTAGGCTTGTATTCCATTAAAACCGAACTGGAGGATTTAAGTTTAAAATACAGACACCCGAAAATTTTCAATGAAATCCTGAACAGGCTTAATGACAATGAAGAGAATCGCAGAAAACAAATTGCAGAGTTTTCTACACCAATCGAAGAAATTTTAAGAAAAAACAATGTCAATTTTGAGATATCCGGGCGACCAAAGTCTATCTATTCCATTTACTATAAGATGCAGCACAAAAGTGTGCCCTTTGAGGAAGTCTATGATTTACTTGCGATCAGGATTGTTTTTGAACCTGTGGAGGACATTCCGGAAAAAACACAGTGTTGGAACATCTATTCACTCATCACCGACATCTATATGCCTAAGCCTGAGCGTATCAGAGACTGGGTAAGTACTCCAAAATCTAATGGTTACGAAGCATTGCATGCCACTGTGATGGGTCCACATGGTAAATGGATTGAAGTGCAGATTCGGACTAACCGTATGGACGACATTGCAGAACGAGGGTTTGCAGCACACTGGAAGTATAAAAATGCAAACCAGGAATCCGAGATCGATAAATGGCTAAAGAGCATCAGGGAAATGCTGGATAATCCGAAAGCCGACGCCCTTGAATTTCTGGATGAATTCAAACTAAACCTGTTTACGTCTGAAATTCAAATTTTTACGCCAAAAGGTCAAATCAAAACTTTACCAAAATACTCTACAGTTCTGGATTTTGCCTATGAAATTCACTCTGAAATAGGTAATTCTGCCATTGCCGCAAAAGTAAATCATAAATTAGTGCCGCTGAACCATGTGCTCAGCAGTGGTGATCAGGTTGAAATTCTTACTTCGGATAAAAAGAAATCGCAACGCGAATGGCTCGACTATGTGGTTACGTTAAAAGCTAAAACAGCCATCAAAGATTCTATGAAAGCCGAGTTCAAGAATCGTATTGAAACTGGTAAGCTGATGCTGGAACAAAAACTTAATGAAAATAGTTTGACCCCAAGTTCGCGTATATTCAAGAAGCTTTTGCCTGAGTATGAAGTCAATTCCAAGGACGAACTTTATAGCAAGATTGGAAGCGGAATCATTAATTTGGATGATCTAAGCAAGGTTTTAAAGAAGAATACAAAGAATAAATGGATTCGTTATTGGGAATTACAGTTAACCAAGGTTATTCCACGAAAGGATGGTAATGGCGAAGAAGAAAACGGCGAAGAGAACGGAAAATCCACTATTGATCCGAAAACTACTTTCCTCATACGTGAGAGCGATGATGGTGCGGAAGCTAATTATCGTTTAGCCAAATGCTGTAATCCAATTCCCGGCGATGATATCATTGGCCATCGCAGCGCTAATGAAGACGTGGTTATTATCCATAAATCTCGATGTATCCATGCTGTTAAGCTTGTTTCTGCCCATGCCAACCTTCTTATACAGGCAAAATGGACAACCTACAAAATTCTTTCATTTCTTGCCCGCATCGCTATCCGTGGAGTCGACCGTTTTGGCATCTATAACCACATCACAACGGTTATTTGTAAAGAATTTAATGTTAATATCCGGGCTATTAACCTTTCAAGTCACGACGGCATCTTTGAAGGCACCATGGATCTCTATGTTCATAATGCAAAAGACTTGAATAACCTTTTGGACAAATTAATAAATATTAAAGGCGTAGAACAGGTTAGCCGGGTTGAGAATATAATTGATTAGCGACGGATAAATACTTCTTATATTTGCATAATCGGGAAAAAAAGATTTAATTTGACGTATTTATTTATACTCATTCTAAATTATGATTCAGGACAACACAAAAAAAACAGTGAGAAAGATATTTACGGACTACCTTGAGAAGAAAGGCCACCGTAAAACTCCGGAAAGATATGCCATATTAAACGAGATCTATTCATGTACTAATCATTTCGATATAGAATCGCTTTATATTTTTATGAAGAACAAGAAATATCGAGTAAGTCGTGCAACATTGTATAATACGATTGACTTACTGCTCGAATGTAATTTGGTGGTGAAGCATCAGTTCGGTAAAAATTATTCACAATTCGAAAAGGCATACCATAGTTCTCAGCATGATCATCTTATTTGCACTGAGACCGGAAAAGTAATAGAGTTTTGTGACCCCCGGATTATTGAAATTATAAGGACTGCGTGCGAAATCAACAATTTTGAACCTGCCTATCACTCCTTATATATTTATGGAGTCCTTAAGGATAGCAAAGGAACCAAATAATAGTGATTATTTTCTGAACGTAAACTTTTTACATCTTTGGTTTGCCAACCACGAATAATTTGTATCTTAGGCATCCGGATTTAACCTATAAATCAATATTAAGTAATTAATAATCAATGTATTTGGGTATAATTTATCCAGGACATATTGGTGTGTTTGATTATTGCTGATGTTCCCCTTAGGGAATGCTTTGGCGCACTAGACCAATAACAAAAATAACATAACAGAATGAAATTAGATGTTTTATTAGGACTCCAATGGGGAGATGAAGGAAAAGGAAAAATAGTTGATGTTTTAACTCCAAAGTACAATGTAATTGCCAGATTTCAGGGTGGACCAAATGCAGGTCATTCCCTTGAATTCGAAGAAATTAAGCACGTTTTGCACACCATTCCTTCGGGAATTTTTCATCCCGAAAAGATTAATATCATTGGAAATGGCGTTGTTATTGATCCGGTTATTTTTAGAGAAGAAATTTTAGCACTTAAAAAATACAACGTAAAATTTAACAACCTTTTTATTTCAAGGAAGGCTCATTTGATTTTACCCACTCATCGTATTCTCGATGCTGCTTCTGAAGCAGCTAAAGGAGTTACCAAAATTGGCTCAACACTTAAAGGCATAGGTCCCACATACATGGATAAAACCGGACGTAATGGTTTGCGGGTGGGCGATATTTTTGCCGGTAATTTCAAAGAACTTTACGGTTTTCTCAAGAAGAAGCATAGTGATATTTTGAAGCAATACGATTTTCAGTACGACCTTAGCAAATATGAACCCGAATGGTTTGAGGGAATCGAAATGATTAAAAGTTTCCAGGTTGTGGATAGTGAGTTCATGATCAACAAATTTTTAGCCGAAGAGCAATCGATTTTGGCAGAAGGTGCGCAAGGTACATTACTGGACATCGATTTTGGATCCTATCCTTATGTAACTTCATCAAATACAATAAGTGCAGGGGCTTGCACTGGTCTCGGCATTGCACCAAACAAAGTAGGAGAGGTGATTGGAATTGTTAAGGCATATTGTACCCGTGTTG
>CAYZNC010000062.1:0-4013 GCA_964478555.1 uncultured Bacteroidales bacterium
TTTTGTTTTTAGGGCTTGAACAATCTCTCTTTACTTTAACAATTTATTATTTACATTTTGTTTGTGTGGTTTTTTACTTGTTACAATTATCAAATGTTTTTTATCGGATATTAAACAATAGTCTTTTTTAAAAGTTCACTAAAAATTTGTAGTTGAATTAGTTTAATAAAATATTTATAATGAATGAGTTATGCGATATCACTGTAAATATACAAATGAGAAAGGGAAAAGGCAAATGAGGACAAGGCAAAAGCGGTGAAAAAAGAGAAGCTTGATATTGCTCAAACGATGAAAAGAGATAACGAACCGGTTGAAAAAATTATTAAATACACGGGTTTAACGAGGGATGAAATAGAAACGATAAAATAACCTGTTTGGTATACTCTTCTGTATTGGTTTTGGTAAATGGGCAAGTACAAAACAAAATATCTATAAGCTTATAAATGGTCTTTTGGCAATGTTATTTAAAAATGTTGTAATTTTATCCAAAATATATTGTGATGGCAGATAAGCTTACCATAATAAAGGACTTAAAGGAATAATGGCATCGCAAATAAAAATAAAATCCTGTGCCCCTCTCTGCTCACTCGGGGGCTCTTCCCCCAAAAATACTCCCATTTTCCTTTGATTATTACCACAATAATTATAAATTTGATTTGGCAATAAGGTAATTATCTAATAGACGCTAACCATGACAAATAAAAAAACACATCTTGTGGGTTTTTTAGTCTTTCCGAAGGTTTTAGAATTCAGTTTATTTTATAGGATCTCAGTTTAGCAACTGTACATAATCGAAATATATTCCAATCATTTGCGAGTATTGGTTAAATAAGACAATGAATTGTAATGACATGGAAGTTTGGCTAAATCAAAAAAATCATGCAAATATGAAAGACAACAGATTTGACACAGACAATTACAATATTGAGGAAAACCAAAAATTGCGAGTGCCACAAAGGGAAGGCTTCATAAGTATAAGGAATCATTATGGCAGTGATACTGCTTCAAGAGAGATTGGTATAATTTTGCCAGTTGGATGTGGCAAATCAGGATTAATTGCTATATCACCATACGCTACTAGATCAATAAGCATCCGGTATAGTTAATTGCCGTTGCAGGTGTCAGTTTCAAGGTATTAACTCTTATTAAAATTTTTTGTACCTTGATAGGAGATAGTGTCAAAATGGGCAAGTCATTTCGTTTATTTTGCGTTTTGTAATATCATGAGCTCGTCCCTTTGTGAAAACCCTTCGCGTCCCTTTGTGGTAAAAAATAAAAACTACTGCACTTTCACCGACCCCGCAACACTCTGGTTATACTTTCAATAATTCGTTTTTGTTAAAATAATACCTTATATTTGCAAATAACTGTAAAAACACAATAGTATTTTAGCATGAAAAGGGACATTATCCAATTGTTTATTGACTGGAAAAATCGTAAAAATCACAAACCATTAATCGTACGAGGCGCGCGCCAGGTGGGTAAAACATACACTATTAATGAATTTGCAAGGGAGCAGTTTGCTAATTTCGTCAACATTAATTTGGAAGAAACACCCAATCTAAAAAGTATTTTCAGCACCAACAATCCTGAAAATATTATACAGGAACTGTCGATATTAAAGAATACGGACATTACGCCCGGACAAACGTTGTTATTTATCGACGAGATTCAATCTTGTCCGGAGGCTATTGTGGCACTGAGATATTTTTATGAGCAAATGCCAAAATTACATGTAATAGCTGCCGGCTCACTTCTAGATCATACACTTAATGAAATTCAAAGGTCAATGCCTGTGGGCAGGGTGGAGTTTTGTTATATGCACCCCATGAGCTTCAGGGAGTATTTATGGGCTATATCCGAAAATAAGTTAGCCGAATATATCGATAGTTTTACATTTAACCAGCCTTTTAGTGAAGCAATTCATGCAAAACTGCTAGAGATAATGCGTTATTATATCTTTATTGGCGGGATGCCTGAAGCCGTTAAGGTATTTGTGGAAAATGGCAAATTAATGGATGTGGAACGCGTTCACAGTAGCATATTAACTTCCTTACAATACGATTTCGCAAAATATGGAAGCAAAAGCCAGCAAAGGCATCTGGTAAACGTGTTAAATTACGTTGCGCAAAACGCCGGCAAAAAAATAAAATACGTGAATATCGACAAGGAAACACGTTCCGTAAATCTTAAAGAAGCATTTTATAACCTCGAAATGAGCAGGGTCATAAATCTTGTAAGACATACATCATCGGCTGGCATTCCACTCACAACACACGTAAATCAGGATGTATTTAAGTCATTCTTCTTAGACATCGGTTTGGCAAATCATTTATGCCATATCTCGTTAATTGATCCTTCAAAAATCCTGACAATCAATGAAGGTACTTTGGCAGAGCAATTTGTTGGTCAGGAATTGTTAACTGTAGCAATATCATTCGACGACCCCCATTTATATTATTGGGCCAGGGAGGGAAAAAACGCAAATGCCGAAATTGACTTTTTATATCAACACAAAAATTTAGTATTCCCGGTAGAAGTAAAAGCAGGGAAAACAGGCACCTTAAAATCAATGCATGTTTACTTGTTTGAAAAAAAGCTAACCACAGGCATAAGGTTAAATACCGATATGCCCTCCTTTGGTGAGTTTAAGACTAAAGTTCGGGCAGCTACAGCCGATGCTGAAATTACTATCAGATTATTGTCATTACCCTTATACATGACCGATCAACTACCCCGGTTGCTGGATACAATTGATGTGCGAATACCACCTTCGGTAATTTAAAATTTTAAAGAAAATACCCTCGCTAGCGGAAGTGTTCTGCCTTAGCGTTGGCGCGCGTTTTGTTAACTATGGCCTCATCCTTCCTGCGTTTCAAAAGCTACATGCCGCAGGGCAATAAAGCAATAACATTAAATCCTTTTACCACAAAGGCACCCTAAGCAAAAAAATAATTCCCTTAGCGTATCTTCGTGAAAACCCTTCGCGCCCTTCGTGGAAAAAAAACTATTACCCCTTCACCTGCCCCGCAACACTCTGTTCGTGCATACTTTCAATAATCTTTTTTATATAAGGGACTTACACACTCTTGGAACTTAGCATAAGCATCTCAAACGGAATAAGCAAAAATGCACACTTGCTGTTTTGCCTTTAACAAAGTTTATTTATATTTTTAAACTTTTTCTAGAGCTTACAGCAACGTTAGCGGCCATTGTAACTGACAAACCAACGTACACAAAAAAAATCACATTTAAATATACGATAATGAAAAAAAAACAAAAGTGAGAACAAATCGAATGAACCCAGTCAAAGTCCTTTTTCTCAGACGTTCTTCCACGGCACAAAGGCTGACCTAAAGATTGGCGACTTTATCGAAATTGGTCTTAACTCAAACTATGGACAAAAGAAAAAAGCGAAATATATCTATCTCACTGCTACTTTGGATGCTGCTATTTGGGGCGCTGAACTTGCTTTAGGCGAAGAACGAGAAAGAATATATTTAGTAGAGCCAACAGGTCCAATTGAGGATGATCCCAATTTAACTGACAAAAAATTTCCAGGTAATCCAACAAAGTCTTACCGCTCAGAATATCCGTTTAAGGTTGTTGGCGAGATTACTATTTGGCAAGGACACTCACCAGAACAAGTCAAAGCTATGAAGGACGGATTAGCAAAACTTAAAGAACAAGGTATTGAGGCAATAGACAATTGACATTGATAATTGATATGAAGCTAAGGTCTTCACAAAGTCACCCTAACCATAAAAATAATTCCCTTAGCGTTCCTTCGTGCTAACCCTTTGTGTCCTTCGTGGTAAAAAAACCGATCACCCTTCTCCTACCCCATTCACCGGATTTTAAATTTTAAAGTGAAAAACAAATAATTCTTAATATTTTCTATTTTGAGATCCTTCGGAGAACCTCCAATGATACTCCGGAGATACTTCGGAAGTGCAGAAATTTACAATTTGAAACTAAAATAACCAATTTGATTTAAAATAATAAATTGGCAA
>CAYZNC010000062.1:4113-23083 GCA_964478555.1 uncultured Bacteroidales bacterium
TCAAAAAAGATATTAACAATGTGGTAAAAAGTGGGTCAAAGTGGTAGGAAGTGGTTAAAAAAGTTGTATTTTTACATCGTCTTAATTATTAGCGCACAATGACAATTTTTATCGGAGACTATACCTGCAAAGTGGATGCAAAAGGCCGCGTTATGCTGCCTGCTGCATTCAAAAAGCAGATGCCACAGGCTGCTCAGGATAAATATGTCATTAAAAAGGATATTTATGAAAAATGTCTTGTGCTATATCCGATGGATGAATGGGAACGGCAAAATCAATTGATCCGCCAGAACATAAACCCCTACAACAAAGATCATAACAGGTTTCTGAGGGAATTCTTCAAGGATACAGCGGAAGCCGAGCTCGATGCTAACAATCGGTTTCTTATTCCGATGCGCCTGCTTAACCTGGTAGGTATCGACAAGGAAACAGAAGTTGTGCTGGCAGGGCAACTTGGAAAGATCGAAATATGGGCAAAAGAGCAGTATGACAAAACCAGCGAGCAAATCGACGATTTCGGCGAACTCGCTAATAAAATTTTAGGAGGGAGCCTCAACAAATTGACAGAATGACCACATATCACACACCGGTATTGTTGCACGAGAGCATAACAGGGTTGAATCTTCAACCAGGAGGAGTTTATGTCGACGTAACTTTCGGAGGTGGAGGCCATTCCAAGGAAATACTACAGCAACTGAAAGGCGGCAAACTACTGGCCTTCGATCAGGATCCCGATGCAGACGAAAACCTGATCAACGACCCAAGATTAATCCTTTTTAGCGCAAATTTCAGATTTCTTAAAAATTTCCTGAAGTACAATCAAATCACACAGATCAATGGATTACTTGCCGATTTGGGTGTATCCTCTCATCATTTCGATACCGTTGAACGGGGATTTACGTTCCAGGGAAACTCTCCGCTCGATATGCGGATGAACCCCAGAGCTTCAATCAAAGCCAGCGATATTCTGAACCAGTATACACCCGAAAAGCTGTATGCCATGTTTAAAACATATGGTGAAGTCGAAAATACGGGTCGATTAGTCGCTACCATTATGGAAGCTCGGCCTCACACAAATTTTTTAACGAGTAACCAACTGATCGACGCTATTCGCCCTTGCATATTTAAAGGTGCTGAAAACAAATATCTGGCAAAGGTGTTTCAGGCATTGAGAATAGAAGTAAATCAGGAGCTTGACGTCCTCAAGGCCTTACTTAGTCAGTGTACTGAATTAATAACAACAGGAGGACGATTGGTGGTTATTACCTACCACTCCCTCGAAGACAGAATTGTAAAAAACTTTATCAAAACCGGAAATTTCGAAGGCAAGGTTGATAAAGATTTCTTTGGCAATGCCATAGCGCCTTTTAAGCCTTTACATAACAAAGTGATTACTCCTTCGGAAGAAGAACTGGAAATCAACAGCCGCGCACGCAGTGCAAAGTTGCGGATTGCGGAAAGAATTGAAGACAAAATTGAAAAGACGCAAAACGAAAATAAAGTAACCGCGAAGACGCAAAGGCGCAAAGATTAAAATGATGAAACTTGGCGTCTTAGCGACTTAGCGGTTAAATAAAAAAATGGCAAAAGAAAAAGACATAGAATTTGTTGACCCGAAGGTTGAACAATCCGAGCATAAAAAAATAAATTTTAAGGATTGGATCGATGGCAGTGTACTTACACGAAAAGGCATTGTCAACCAACTTCCTTTTATCCTTTTTATAAGTTTTTTGGCTACTATTTATATCGGTAACCGGTATCATGCCGAGAAAGTAATCCGCGACCTCACTAAATTACAAACGGAGGTCAGGGATTTACGCGCTGAATCCATTACCACTGCTTCGGAACTCATGTTCATGAGCAAACAATCCGAAGTAGTTAAAATGATAGAAGCCAACCAATTAGAATTAAAAGAATCCGTAAAGCCACCTATTAAAATAAAAAAATGGTGAACAAAAGAAGTACTGAGTACTAAGTACTGAGTACTAAGACACACTCTCACTCACACACTTCTCAGTACTTTTTACTCAGTACTCAGTACTTTAAATTACAAAAATTGTCCATAAAAAAAGACATATTATTTCGCGTAGGGCTGGTCTACTTCTGCTTCCTTTTGTTAGCAATGGTGATCATCTCACGTATTGTGTACATTCAGTTCGTAAAGGGTGGTTTCTACCGTGAAAAAGCCAAGTCTGTTTCACTGAAGGATATTACCATTGAGCCGAACCGTGGCGACATTCTTGCTACCGACGGGCGCTTGCTGGCGAGCAGCATACCTTTTTACGAAATCCGCATGGACATGAAAGCTAATGGTCTCGACCCGGATGAGTTTCATGCCAATGTTGATTCAATTGCGCTATGCATGTCGCGGTTATTTGGTGATAAGCCCAAAAGTGCATACAAGCAGGAGATGCTACAGGCTTATAATGAGAAAATGCGATTTTTCTTAATAAAAAAAGGCGTCGACTATAACCAACTTAAAATAGTAAAAACCTTTCCTTTATTCCGGCTTGGCCAAAACAGAAGTGGCATGCAGGCGGTACAGGAAAATACCAGAATTCAACCTCATCGCACCCTGGCATCCAGAACCATTGGCTATGTTAGTAAAAGCGAAGCCGGTAATGTAGTGGGTATCGAAGGGGGTTTTGACCATTATCTGCGGGGCGTAAAAGGTGTTCGCCTTATGCAGCGTCTTTCCGGAGGAGTGTGGTTGCCTGTTAACGGCGACAATGAAGTGGAACCCGAAGATGGTTACGATGTGGTATCCTGCATCGATGTAAACATACAGGATGTGGCTGAGAGTGCATTACGGAAACAACTGGAACAGCATAATGCGCAGCATGGCTGTGCCATTTTAATGGAAGTACAAACCGGGGAAATCAAGGCTATTACTAACCTCGAAAAAGATGAAACCGGCAGATATCATGAAGCTTACAATTATGCTATCGGCGAATGTACGGAACCCGGATCAACATTTAAACTAGCTTCGTTAATAGCAGCCTTCGAAGACGGTTATATTCAGCTCGACGATACCATCGATACCAAAGAAGGTTCTGCCACGTACTACGGTATAAAACTTAAGGATAGCGAGCATGACGGATGGGGCAAAATCAGTGTTAAACAAGCCTTTGAACATTCATCCAATGCCGGTATCTCAACCATTATAACAAAGTATTACACCGGAAAAGAACGGCAATTCGTTGATCGGTTGTATGGAATGAAATTAAATCAGAAGCTCGATCTTGAAATCAAAGGCGAAGGTATGCCGGAAATTAAATATCCCGGGGATAAGCATTGGTCGGGGATTTCATTACCATGGATGTCCATAGGTTATGAGGTTAAACTGGCGCCGATACACATTTTAACGCTCTACAACGCTATTGCCAACGACGGAAAAATGGTGAAGCCCCGGTTTGTGAAAGAAGTATCGCAACATGGAAAAACAATTAAAAGCTTTGGAACTGATGTGATTGAATCTTCTATATGCTCTAACGCTACCTTAAAAAAAGTAAGAGTAATGTTAGAAGGGGTAGTAACAGAGGGAACCGCTAAGAATTTAAATAACAGCATCTATAAAATTGCCGGTAAAACAGGTACTGCACAGATTGCCAGAAATAATAAAGGCTATAGCAATAACTATCAAAACGATCTGGGACAGGTAAGTTACCAGGCGTCTTTCGTAGGGTATTTTCCGGCCGATAATCCAAAATACAGCTGTATAGTTGTTGTTAACTCACCTTCAAACAGCGTGTATTATGGAAACGTGATAGCAGGACCGGTATTCAAAGAAATCGCAGATAAGGTTTATGCGAACGCCTTTGATATTCAACCAACCATCAAGTCAAACGGAAACCTGACAGAAGTACCTTATTCTAAAACCGGGTTACGCAAGGATTTGGATTACATATTTGATAAGCTGGATATCCCGGTTGAAGATAAAAATACCAATGCCGAATGGGTATCTACAATTAAGAAAAACAATAAAATTGAGTACAACAGCAGGCACATTATTAATAAACTGGTACCAAATGTAGTTGACATGGGGCTGCGCGATGCTATTTTTCTGCTCGAAAATGCCGGTCTTCGTGTGATTGTGAAAGGACGGGGGAAAGTAACCAATCAATCCATCGCTCCCGGAACCATTGTAAGTATAGGTGCTACCATAATTTTAGACATGAGTTTGGGATGAACAACTTAAAAGACATATTAACCGCGATAAAAGTCAAGCAATTGATTGGTAACGAAAATATTACCATCAGTGAAATCTGCTTTGATTCACGCCAGGCTAAGCCAGGGTCTTTATTTGTGGCTACCCGTGGAACAAAAACGGATGGCCATCAATTTATCCCAACTGCTATCGAAAAAGGTTCAGTAGCTGTGGTATGCGAAGATATACCAGCTGAAACACCACAATCTGTCACTTTCATACAGGTTGAAGATGCAGCTTTTGCTTTGGGACATCTTGCTTCGGCATTTTATGATGATCCTTCATCAAAATTACAATTGGTAGGCATAACCGGCACCAATGGTAAAACAACCACGGTTACCCTGCTTTATCGTATGTTTAGGGAACTGGGGCATAAATCAGGCTTGATCTCTACAGTAAAATACTATGTTAACGATCGTGAAATTGAAGCAACACACACTACTCCTGACGCCATCCAACTAAACCATTTAATGCAACAGATGGTAACGGAGGGATGTGAATATTGCTTCATGGAAGTAAGTTCGCACGCCATAGTTCAACATCGCATAGCAGGCTTAAAATTTGCAGGCGGCATATTCTCTAATATAACCCATGATCATCTTGATTTTCATAAGACATTCAGCGAATACCTGAAGGCAAAACAGCAATTTTTCGATGTTTTGGCTCCAGCGGCATTTGCCCTTACGAACATCGACGACAAGAATGGTAAAATCATGGTACAAAATACAAAAGCAGTTATCAAAACCTATTCACTCAGAGCTATGGCCGACTTCAGAAGCAAAATACTGGAAAGTCATTTTGATGGGACACAGCTCCAGATCGATGGAACCGAAGTATGGACAAATTTTCTTGGCCAGTTCAATGCATACAATCTCCTGGCAGTCTATGGCACAGCACGGCTTCTGGGAGAACAGAAAGATGAGATCCTGACGGTAATATCAAAACTTACCTCGGTACCCGGGCGATTCGAATACTTACGCTCACGAACTGGCATTACTGCTATTGTTGATTACGCACATACCCCAGACGCACTGGAAAATGTTTTGAGAACAATTAACGAAATCAGAACCGGTGGTGAACAACTAA
Source organism: uncultured Bacteroidales bacterium (assembly GCA_964478555.1). GTDB lineage: Bacteria > Bacteroidota > Bacteroidia > Bacteroidales > JAAUTT01 > JAAUTT01. The sequence goes on from CAYZNC010000062.1 coordinate 9,407, forward strand.
TCACGGTAGTTGGAGCAGGTGGAGATCGCGATCGCACTAAAAGGCCCATCATGGCTAAAGTGGCTGCGGAAAACAGCACAAAGACGATTCTTACATCGGACAATCCACGAAGTGAAGACCCCGCAACAATCATAGAAGAAATGATGGTTGGGGTAGATATTATCAATCGCAAAAAGGTACTAAACATTACCGACAGACGCGAGGCTATTCGCGTAGCTATTATGCTGGCGCAAAAAGGTGATATCATCCTGGTAGCTGGAAAAGGACATGAAAATTACCAGGAAATCAAAGGTGTAAAGCACCATTTTGACGATAAAGAAGTGATTAATGAACAATTTCAAACCCTAAGCAATAACTAAAATGCTGTACTATCTCTTCGACTATCTAGACAGACTTCATTTTCCGGGCGCACGGATATTCCAGTATATATCCTTCCGGTCAGCATTGGCAATTATAGTTTCATTGCTCATTGCATTGTTCATCGGGAAAAGAATTATCAATTATCTGCGAAAGCAACAAATTGGAGAAACAATACGCGATCTGGGCCTAGAGGGTCAAATGCAGAAGAAAGGCACTCCTACGATGGGTGGAATTATCATACTGATCTCGATATTGGTGCCTACACTTTTATTTTGCGACCTAAAAAACGTGTATGTAATCCTGATGCTGATTACAACAATATGGCTTGGTTTTATAGGGTTTCTCGACGACTATATAAAAGTATTTAAAAAAGATAAAAAAGGCTTACAAGGCAAATTCAAAATATTGGGCCAAATTACACTGGGTATCATTGTAGGGCTCGTATTCTACTTTTCACCGCAGGTAGTAGTCCGCGAAAGAGTCCCTGTAACTCCGGTTCCCGAGGTAACCTCAACGACGCCCGGTAACCAAAAGTCACCTGCAAAAACAAAATATGTACTCAAAGAGATAAAATCGACGTCAACAACCATCCCTTTTATTAAAAACCATGAATTCAGGTATACGAGGCTTCTCGGTTTTTTGGGCAAAAACGCCTATAAATGGGTTTGGCTGGTATTTATGATAATCGTAATCCTGATTGTTACCACGGTTTCAAATGGAGCAAATATCACTGACGGTCTCGACGGACTTGCATCTGGTACTTCAGCGATCATAGGAGCTACATTGGGTATCCTAGCTTATGTGTCAGGCAACTCAATCTTTGCAAGCTATCTTAATATAATGTATTTGCCTTACACCGGCGAATTGGTGGTCTTTGCCAGTGCTTTTATTGGAGCAACTGTTGGTTTTCTGTGGTATAATACCTATCCTGCCCAAGTTTTTATGGGCGATACCGGAAGTCTTGCCTTGGGTGGCATCATATCTGTGTTTGCCATATCAATTCGCAAAGAATTGTTGATTCCGGTATTATGTGGAGTGTTTATCATTGAGAATTTTTCTGTAGTTCTTCAGGTGAGCTACTTTAAATATACGCGTAAAAAATTTGGCCAAGGAAGACGCATCTTCCTAATGTCGCCGCTTCATCATCACTACCAGATGAAAGGATATCCGGAAGCGAAAATCGTAACCCGGTTCTGGATCATAGGAATCATACTGGCTGTATTAACTATCGTAACGTTAAAAACAAGGTAATTCAAAAATGAGTATGTCGGAAAATACAAGGATCGTAATTCTCGGGGCTGCAGAAAGTGGCGTAGGAGCTGCAGTATTGGCTAAAAAGCATGGCTTTGATGTGTTTGTATCCGATTCGGGTAATATCCGCTCGAAATACAAGGAGATTATCGAGATGCATGATATCCCTTTTGAGGAAGGAAAACATACCGAATCGCTTATCCTCAATGCTTCCGAAGTTATCAAAAGCCCCGGTATACCTGAGAAAGCTCCCATTGTAAAATTAATCAGAGACAAAGGAATCAGGGTCATTTCTGAAATAGAATTCGCCGGACGATACACCACAGCCAAAAGAATATGTATAACCGGGAGTAATGGAAAAACTACCACCAGCTCGCTTATTTATCATATGATGTCAAAAGCAGGCCTCAATGTTGGCCTTGCCGGAAATGTTGGACAAAGTTTTGCCATGCAGGTGGCAACCGAGGACTACGATTATTATGTTATTGAGTTGAGCAGCTTCCAGCTCGACGGCATGTTTGAATTTAAGGCTGATATTGCTATTCTGCTAAATATTACACCTGATCATCTGGACAGGTACGACTATCAGTTCGAAAAATATATCAACTCAAAGTTCCGCATTTCTCAAAACTTAAACGAGGAGAACTTCTTCATTTTTTGTTCGGATGACGACATTACCATTCGTGAACTGGAGCGCATTGTGATCACTGCTCAGAAACTGCCATTCTCTTTAAAGCACAAGAACAGACCGGGTGCTTATGTGGAAAACAATACGCTCACTATCAGCTATCAGGGCGATGACTTTACCATGTCGCTGGATGACCTTTCACTTCGTGGCAAGCATAACGCTTATAATTCCATGGCAGCGGGTATCGCAGGACATGTACTCGAAATCCGGAAGGAAATCATTCGGGAAAGTCTCAGCGATTTCCAAGGTGTTGAACACCGTCTGGAGCATGTGATGAAAATTCACGGCATCGAATTCATTAACGATTCAAAAGCCACCAATATAAACTCAGCCTGGTACGCACTCGAGAGTATGACAACACCGGTTGTTTGGATTGTTGGCGGACAGGATAAGGGAAACGATTATTCGGAACTTTTCGAACTTGCCCAACAAAAGGTAAAAGCTATCGTGTGTTTGGGTGTGGACAATAAAAAAATTATGGATGCCTTTAACGACAAAGTCCCCATGATTGCCGAAACACACTCAATGGTCGACGCAGTAAAAACATGCTATCAGTTAGCCAAAAATGGCGACACTGTGCTTCTTTCGCCGGCTTGCGCCAGTTTCGACCTTTTTGAAAACTATGAAGACAGAGGACGACAATTTAAAAATTATGTAAGAGAACTTTAATTGCCTCACCCCACAATCAAGTATGGCAATATGCTACGAAGCAGGCTCCCTCTCCTTCAGGAGAGGGCGGGGGGTGAGGCCGGAAGGAAGCTAACAAAATATAATATATGGCTACCAGAAAAAGGTGAGGCCAGAAGGAAGGAAGGCTAACAAAATAAAATATAGGCTACCAGAAAAAAGGGTGAGGCCAAGACAGAGATACTTATGACTGAGAATTTTAAAAAATACTTTAAAGGCGATGCCGTTGTGTGGGCAGTGATTATTTCACTTTCCCTCATTTCGCTTTTGGCAGTATACAGCTCTACCGGTACTTTAGCATATAAGTATCAGCATGGAAACACTGCTTACTATGTATTGAAACATTTTACATTTCAATTTGTAGGATTGGTCATTATTTTTGCCACACATACTATTCCATATAAATATTATTCAAGGCTTTCGCAGCTTTTATTATTACTCAGCATTCCGCTTTTGGCATTGACACTAGTATTCGGACAGAATATTAATGACGCCTCCAGGTGGTTAACTTTACCCGGACTCGGTTTTTCATTTCAAACATCGGATTTTGCTAAATTAGCAGTAATCATGTTTGTAGCCCGACAGCTATCATTAAAACAAGATACCATCAAAGATTTCAAAAAAACCTTTCTTCCTATCATCGGATGGGTATCAGCGGTTTGCCTGCTAATCCTTCCTGCCAACTTTAGTACATCGGCAATTTTATTTGCCACGTCAATTTTATTAATGTTTGTGGGACGGATCAGCATTAAACACATACTTCTACTTGGAGCAACGGGAATTGTTGTATTAATGATATTTGTATTACTATCCTTGTTTGTGTTCCATCGCGAAGGTCGCATACGCACTTGGGAAGCTCGTATTGTAAACTTTGCATCTCCCAAATCTGAGGAAAATTTCCAGGTAGAACAATCAAAAATCGCCATAGCAACGGGTGGAATTATCGGCAAAGGTCCTGGAAACAGTGTACAGAGAAACTTTCTGCCTCACCCCTACAGCGATTTCATCTATTCCATAATTGTGGAAGAATATGGAATGATAGGCGGTGTGATTATTTTATTTTTCTATTTATGGTTGCTTTTCAGGGCTGGAATTATGGTACGAAAAAGCGACAGAACATTTCCGGCATTCCTGGCTTTTGGGCTAACGTTAATTCTTGTATTTCAGGCTATGATTAACATGGCAGTAGCTGTAAACCTTTTCCCGGTAACTGGCCAACCGTTACCTTTGGTTAGTATGGGACGATCCTCAATGCTTTTCAGCTGTTTTGCTTTAGGAATTATCCTCAGTGTGAGCAGAGGACCTAAGGAACAACTGGAAATTAAAACAGACATTGAGGATAACGATATTAAAGAAATGAAACTTGCAACAGATATCAATGGATAAGCATAACAACAATAGTATCATCATCAGCGGAGGAGGAACTGGCGGGCATATTTTTCCGGCCATTTCAATTGCCAATGCCTTAAAAGCCATCGAACCGGGGCTCGATATTTTATTCGTAGGAGCGCAGGGGCGAATGGAGATGGAAAAGGTGCCCTCGGCAGGCTATGCTATTGTTGGATTACCAGTAATGGGCTTTAACAGAAAAAATCCTTTTAAAAATATCACAGTAATTATCAAGCTTTTGCAAAGCACAAGACTGGCTTATAAAATTATAAAGCAGCATAATCCTGCCGTTGTTGTTGGCGTTGGAGGTTATGCAAGTGGCCCTATTCTACGCACGGCATCCAAAATGCATATTCCCTCATTGATACAGGAACAAAATTCTTATGCCGGAATAACCAACAGATTACTTGCAAAAAAGGTAAATAAGATATGTGTGGCTTACGACGGTATGGATAAATACTTTCCTGCCGATAAAATCATTTTTACCGGTAATCCGGTCCGTCAGGATTTGGACAATATCGGAGGAAAGACGCAGGAAGCTTATCAATATTTTCAGCTCCAACCAAACCGGAAAACAATATTGGTGCTGGGTGGTAGTCTTGGCGCAAGAACCCTCAACGAAAGCATCCTGAATGACATCGATAAGATAGCTGCCTCTGATATTCAGATGATTTGGCAAACAGGTGCAGGATATTTCGACGAAATAAATAAAAAAGTGGGAAGCCGTCAAATGCCCAATGTCAAAGTTCATAGCTTTATCTCACGGATGGACCTGGCTTATGCTGCTGCCGATCTTGTGATATCCCGTGCAGGCGCTGGCACAATTTCAGAATTGTGTCTTACAGGCAAAGCTGCCATACTTGTCCCCTCTCCTAATGTAGCGGAGGATCACCAGACAAAGAATGCAACAGCACTGATAGACAAGAATGCAGCAAGCATGGTTAGGGACGCTGAAGCTTTAGAAAAATTATCCGATCTGGCGCTTACGATGATCCATAATGAAACTATGCTGAAAACACTTTCTATCAATGTTTCAAAAATGGCAAAGCATAACTCAGCTAAGCAAATAGCTGAAGAAATTTTAAAATTACGACTGATCTCAACTTCCGCGCAAGCAGAAATGAAAGATAAAGTCACTTAACTGATATAGATGAATCTGGAACAGATACATAATGTTTATTTCGTAGGTATTGGCGGCATTGGGATGAGCGCCTTAGCCCGGTATTTTATCAGCCTTAACAAGGTTGTGGCTGGTTACGACCGCACTGAATCCTTACTCACTAAGGATTTGGTTGAGGAGGGAATGGCTATTCATTATACCGACGACGCAAAATTAATTCCTAACAGCTTCAGAAATAAGGCGAACACCTTAGTCATTTATACACCTGCGGTTTCGCTTGAACATACGGAACTTGCATGGTTTTATACCCAGGGGTTCGAAATTAAAAAACGTGCAGAAGTGCTGGGTATCATATCGCGGTCGAAGGATGTGTTGGCTGTGGCCGGCACACATGGTAAAACAACTACATCCACCATGTTGGCCCACCTCCTCAAAAATTCAGGCATCGATTGCAACGCATTTCTCGGAGGAATTTCACTTAATTACCACAGTAACCTGCTGCTCTCTAAAACCAGTAATTACGTGGTTATTGAAGCAGATGAATATGACCGGTCTTTCTTACAGCTCAATCCCAAAGCAGCCATCATAACTTCAATGGACGCTGACCATTTGGATATTTATGAGACTTTTGACGAATACCGTAAAGCCTTCTCGCAATTTATTACACAAATATATACACAAGGCTTTCTGGTCATTAAAAAAGGACTTAATCCGGGCAAACTTCCGGCTGATATTCAAATGTATACTTACTCGCTGCAAAGTGTGGCTGATTTTTATGCAAAGAACATCATCATTAAAGACGGCTTCTATCATTTTGATGTGGTTACTCCCAATCATATCATTCAGGATATTAAACTCGGTTTCCCGGGTTTGCTGAATGTTGAAAATGCCGTTGCTGCCATTGCCATGGCCACGCTGTTAAACACAGGAGAAAAATCCGTGCTTAAAGCAATGGAAAGCTTCAGAGGTGTTAAACGCCGTTTCGAATATCATATAAAAACAGATCGTCTGGTGTATATCGACGATTATGGTCATCATCCTGAAGAACTGAGATTCACCATCGAATCCGTGAAAGAGATGTTTCCGGGTAAAAAAATCACCGGCATTTTTCAGCCTCATTTATATACCCGTACCAGGGATATGGCCAATGAATTCGCGCGAAGCCTTAGTTTGCTGGATGAACTTATTCTTCTGGAAATATATCCAGCCAGAGAAATGCCTATACCAGGAGTAAATTCTGAAATGATCCTTGAAAAAGTAGGTAATATAAAGAAACAACTGTGTTTAAAGAAAGACCTGATTTCTTTCATTGAGTCGCACCCTTTACCCGAAGTGCTAATTACCATGGGAGCAGGTGATATTGATACGTTTGTAGAACCCATTAAAAATACATTATTAAAAAAATTGTTATCCTGACAAAATGAAGAAAGTTAAATACATCATCCTCTGGTCGTTCATCGCTATTTACATTGCGGTGACACTAGGATTTGTTGCTGAAAGACAACAAAGGCTGGTGTGTAATGCCGTAGAGGTTCATGTTGTAGATAGCCTGCGGAATGCATTTGTTTTGAAGAAAAGTATTATGAATCTGTTGCAACAGAAAGGCATCAACCTGATTGGTAAAAATTTCAAACAGATCAATCTGGAAAACCTTGAAATATTGATTAACAGTTACCCTCCTGTGGATAAAGCCGACGTTTACAAAACTTCGGATGGAAGAATTGTGATCGATATTCACCAACGTAATCCCATCCTACGGATCATAGACATGAGTAACGACAGTTATTATCTGGATGAGAAAGGGTTTCTGATGAAGCTTTCAGGAAACTATGCTTCAAATGTGATTATTGCAAACGGGAATATTCATACCGGCGTGCCCATCAATAATTCGGTTAATGTGCTTGCTTTGGAAGAAAAAGCGCACGGGAAACGAGTGGTGCTGGCTGAACTCTATAAAGTAGCAAAATTCATAACAAACGATAAATTTTGGAATGCCCAGATAGAACAAATCTTTGTTAACGCCTCAGGTGATTTTGAGTTGATTCCAAGGGTTGGCGCACATGTTATCATTTTTGGAGATGATAACGACTGTGAGGAAAAATTCAGTAACCTGATGAGCTTTTATAAAAACGGTCTGCCTGCTGCAGGCTGGAATACTTATGCAACCATCAATCTTAAATATAAAGGACAAGTCATCTGCACTAAAAGAGAATAATATGAACATGAAAAAAGAATACATTGCCGCCATTGACATTGGAACCACCAAAATTGTTGCCATTATTGGAGCGAAAGGCTCGAACAACAAACTCGATATTCTTGGAATTAGCAAAACAGTATCTAAAGGGGTAAAACGAGGTGTTGTGCTCAATATCGATGAAACTGTAAGCGCAATCCAGACTGTTCTTAACGATGTCCAGCAAAAGACAGGGTTGACGCTCTCTGATGTTTTTGTCGGTATTGCTGGTCAGCACATCAAAAGCATCAGAAACAGAGGCTACATCAACCGCGATTCATACGACGATGAAATCACGAACGAAGATGTAAAGCGTCTTATTGAGGATGCTCATAAGATACCCATCGATATTGGCGAAGAAATTATACACGTACTGCCACAAAATTATATTGTGGACAGCGAAACAGGCGTGAGAAATCCGGTAGGCATGTCGGGTAAACGCCTCGAAGGTAATTTTCATATTGTCATCGGTCAGATTGCATCTATCAAAAATATTGAGAAGTGCGTTAACCGGGCAGGTCTCCATATTCACGAAGTAATATTGGAGCCCCTTGCCTCATCATCAGCCGTTCTTACAGAGGATGAAATGGAAGCTGGTGTCGCTTTGGTTGACATTGGAGGTGGCACAACCGATATAGCCGTTTACCATGAGGGCGTAATCCGTCATACCGCAGTGATATCTTTTGGTGGGAACGTCGTTACCAAAGATATCAAGGAAGGTTGCTCCATTCTTGAACGGCAGGCCGAAGAATTAAAAATAAAATTCGGTTCGGCACTGGGCGACCTGGCTGAAGAAGATAAAGTGGTAATCATTCCCGGAATATCGGGGCGCGATTCCAAAGAAATCTCCTTTAAGAGCTTAGCTTATATTATACAATCGCGTATGGAAGAAATCATCGACGCGGTATTATTCGAAATAGAAAACTCCGAGTGCATGGACAAGCTAAGTGCAGGTATTGTCGTCACCGGAGGTGGAGCTATGTTACGTCACTTACCGCAACTCATGAGGTTCCGTACAGGCATGGATGTACGCATAGGATATCCCAACGCACATTTGGCAGGCAATGTAGCTGACGATATCAACCAACCTATGTTCTCAACAAGCGTGGGTTTGCTTATGAAAGGTTACGAGTTCATGGAATCACATAAAATAATAGTTCGTGAACCCATAGTAACGAAAAAAGAAGATACTTCTAAAACTGAGGTGGAACTTGAGAATACTTCAACATCGAAGCACGAACAAACAGAATCAAAAGGCCGGATCATCGATAAAGTTAAGAATTCACTATTTGACTTTTTCAATGAGAATGGAAGTAAGATGTAGAAAAAGTACTGAGTAATGAGTACTAAGTATAAATATAAGTACTTTTTTTACTCAGTACTCAGTACTTATTAAAAATTTAAAAATAGATTGCTATGGCAGAGGAATTAATAAATTTTGATTTGCCGATCGACCGTTCCGCGATCATTAAGGTGGTGGGTGTTGGTGGTGGTGGTAACAATGCTGTAAATTACATGTTTCGCCAGGGAATTAAGGATGTAAACTTTGTAGTTTGCAACACCGACGCACAAGCGTTGGAAAACAGCCCCGTAGGTGTTAAAATTCAGCTGGGGGCATCACTCACTGAAGGTCGGGGAGCAGGTAATAAGCCCGAAGTCGGCCGTCAGGCGGCGTTGGAAAGCATCGACGAGATCAAAGATGTGCTTAACTCGAATACCAAAATGGTTTTTATTACAGCGGGAATGGGCGGAGGAACAGGCACCGGGGCTGCTCCTGTAATAGCAAAAGCAGCAAAAGATATGGGATTACTCACGGTTGCAATCGTAACCTTACCTTTCCCTTTCGAAGGCAATCAACGCTTCCAGCAGGCTATTGACGGTATAAACGAATTAAAAGAAAATGTCGATTCGTTATTAATCATCAACAATGCAAAGCTGCGCGAAATGTATGGTAATCTCAAAATATCACAGGCATTTTCAAAGGCCGACAATGTATTGGCTATGGCAGCAAAAGGCATCGCAGAAATTATAACTGTTCACGGTTATATCAATGTTGACTTTGCCGATGTGCAAACTGTGATGTGCAATAGTGGTATTTCTATCATGGGTTCTGGTACTGCCGAAGGAGCTGATCGTGCTATTCATGCAATTCAGCAAGCGCTTATATCACCTTTACTCAACAACAACGACATTACAGGTGCCAAAAATATCCTGCTCAATATTACTTCGGGTATCGAAGAAATCAGCATGGACGAAGTCGGCATTATCACCGATTATGTAACCCAATCACTTTCCAAGGATGCGCTTGTCATCTGGGGCACCGGTATTGATCCGAATCTTGGCGATATGGTAAATGTAACCATTATTGCTACAGGATTTAAGGCAAACAATATCCCTGAACTACACATTGTGAAAACCAGGGATACACAACCGGAGCGTATCCCCCTATATGATAATCACAACCCGGACGAGCTGAATTTCCAGGTAAAAGAAAAGACCAATGGTGAAGGGCTAACCCAGCGTACGATCGAATTTGACATGATCGAAAAGAAGACGCAGACTATTAATCTTGCATCCGAAGAAATGACAGAATATGAAGTAAAGGTTAATCCACAAAAGACCGCTGAAAAAGCAACGGAAACCAAAAAGGGTCATTCGAAACTTAAAGAAACAACCGGATATACTTCTATTGATGAAAAGTCAAATATTGAAGAGCTCGAAAATACACCGGCTTACGTTCGTAAAAACGTTAAAATCGACCAAAAACCAAAAACGGATACTACCATTTCAAAGTATTCGCTGACAACAGATGAGGATAATAATATTCGCCTCAGGCAAAACAATTCTTATCTTTACGATAATGTAGATTAAACGACAGTCATAAGTCTTTAGTAGTAAGTCGTAAGACTACTCTACTTACGACTAAATACTAATTACTAAATACTTTTAAACATGAGTCTATTTGAAAAAGTAAACCAGGATATTATGCAAGCGATGAAAAGCAAGGATCCCAAACTTGAAGCATTGCGTGCTATCAAAGCTGCCTTTTTACTGGCTAAATCTGAGAAAGCCGGAGCTGATCTTACCGAAGATGTTGAGCTAAAAATTCTCAATAAACTGGTAAAACAACGTCGTGAATCGGCCGACATTTATAAAACACAAAACCGCAACGATCTGTACGAAAAAGAAATTGCCGAGGCCCAGGCAATCGAAGCTTACCTGCCTGCACAAATATCGCCTGCCGAACTGGAAGGTTTAGTAAAGGCTATCGTTGAAAGAGTAGGCGCCAAAGCTCCATCCGATATGGGCAAAGTAATGGGTGTTGCTTCTAAAGAACTCGCTGGCAAAGCAGATGGAAAAGCCATTTCGGAAATTGTAAAGAAATTGTTGGCATCGTAGAGAATGTCATTTTAGAAAAACCGCTGTCAGGGTTTGAAACCACTGACAGGGTATTGAGACAACCCTGTCAGCGGTTTTGACCCTGACAGCGGTTTAATTACCGACCCTGAGGATTCGATTCAATTACTAATTGTTCATTTCTCAATGCTCATTGCTCATTATTCTATTATTTCTTCATCCCATACACAACACCCCGGACATACTCCGCCCATTCGGTTGTATTTTTAGACTTATCGAACATGGTATATGGAAGGGGTTTCCCAAAGGTAAGGGTAATAGGCTTACCTCGTTGTTTAAACATTTCATCCACCAGATAGAACATCTCAACGTTGGCCTTGATGCCGAAGGTTTTGCGGATGTTAGCCAGATTATAGAAAAAATTAGTATTTCTTCCTTCGAAATAAGCTGGTACAATGTCACGTTTATATTGGATAGCTTTAGCAATAAAGCTTTTATGCCATGCAAGATCCACAATTTGTCCCTTTATTTTACGGGAGCATAGACCAGCCGGAAAATATAAAATTTGAATATCTGAAGCATAGGCATCTTCTATCTTTCGTACATAATCTACCGACTGCCGTCCGTGCTTGTTCACAGGAATAAAAACAGGCTCCAGGTTCTTAATATTTAATAACAGGTCGTTGACGATAAACTTAAGTTGCGGGTGTTTCCTGCCTACTTCATTCATAAAAACCATACCATCCAGGCCTCCCAGAGGATGGTTACTGGCAAAAATAAAACGTCCCGAATCCGGCACATTCTCCCATCCGGATACTTCGCAACGTGTTCCCAGATCATGCAACATGCTGTTCACGAAAGTCAACCCGTACTCATTGATATGATTCTCGATCAGTTGGTTCAAATCATCCTGATGGGCCACACGTTTAACGTAATTAATCAAAAATTTAGGTAATATTCTCAGGAGACCGGGGCTTTTATCCCGTATCGCTTTTTCAACATCAAGGAACTTTTCATTCTGTATAACCTCATCCATGCCTGCAAATTTTATAAAAAGGAGGTTAAAATTAAAAAAAATAGTGGTATGCTCGCAAAAGCCTCATTATCTTTTTATGCGATTAGTAATTCAGGGATGCAAAAAATGTTTATCTTTGCCACATGATTAAGTCAAAGGAAGATATAATCGAATATTTAAGTAGCACTATATTATTTATAATGCTGTTCTTCTTTTTGATTTGGGGGTTCTCCACCCTTCATGAACAACCGTGTCACCATAGAGTACAGCCCCAAGAGCTAATTTCTGAATTGCACCCTAACACAGTTGCCGTATATTTCTACTTTCAGCATCCATCCTTTCAGAAAAGCCAGGTATTGTCGTTAGTAGATAAAATGAACTTTAAAATTTTCAATGTACATTTTAAAGTTCTTGCAGATAACAGCGCGATACAGCAAAAAATCATTGCGCTCCAAAAAGTCAAACTTGGCATAAAACCACTTGTAATCCAGAGGTTTTATCACCCCTATTTATGTATTGATTCTGAAGATTTGCCAATTTTAAGTTAAACTCCCGTACGTATTTCTTATTTATTTTTTGCCTTTTAATTTAATGAGGGCTATTGTTTTAACTTAAAATTTTAAAATCATGAAAACTATTATATTTATATTACTTGCAATTTTTCTTTTTGGTGCAATTGCGCCAGGTTTTGTAAAAAAATCAAACGGAAACTATCAGATCCTGATTCAGGCCACTGATACCAGCTCCTCTCAGGCTTTATTATCGCAATCTGTCAAAATAATCAATGATAGATTGGGAAATTATAACAAGGAGACATTTGGGATAATGATTATTCCGGAAAAGAAACAAATTAAGGTAACTTTAGACCACAATTGGGATCCAAAAATTGCAGCAAGCCTTATTCTTCATAAAGGCACGTTGGCGTTTTACGAAACATACAATTACGCAAGTTTAACACGACTTGTAAAGGATAATAATCAGTTATTATCGCTGTTGCATGAACAGGCACCTGACAGTTCTGCGGCAAAAATAGGTTGTGTTTCTCCTGATGAAATTAACAAGGTTAATGAATATTTAAGTTCCCTCGGACTCTATAAGGAATGCAAATTTGCCTGGAACTATGCTAACAAAGATTCAAAATTTTGTCTTTTTGCGCTTAAACTAGATCATGGGAATGGGTCACTACTTGGAGCTACGAACGTAGAGCATTTTGCATATGATCTCATGACCTCAAAGAATAATTATGAAATTACATTTAAATTTAAACCATCGGCAACCCATTTGTGGTCCGATTTAACAAAGCGTAATATAAACAGAGCCGTAGCCATTGTTTTGGATGATCAGGTACTTTCCGCGCCCATAGTAAGGTCGGAAATTAACAATGGTGGTTGTCAAATCACCGGTAATTTCACATTACCTGAAGTAAAGTATATAACCGCAATGGGAAATAGCGGGGAATTACCATTAAGCTTCAGTGTTGTAAAGTAAAATAAGTGCCTAAAGTTAGCATAACATCGCCTCACAGCTTAAGTTGAGGATTCAGACCTCAAAGGTTTCAAAAACCTTTGAGGTTTTTT
>CAYZNC010000063.1:0-18772 GCA_964478555.1 uncultured Bacteroidales bacterium
GCCATCTAAAAAACGTTTAAAATTTCTCGACCGATACCTGACGGTATGGATTTTCCTGGCTATGTTTGTAGGAGTGTTTGCAGGTTGGTTAAACCCCAATGTAGCTAAATTCTGGAATAGCTTTTCGTCAGGAACAACCAACATTCCAATTGCGATAGGGTTAATAGTTATGATGTTCCCACCTTTGGCTAAAGTAAAATACGAAGAATTGGGCGATGTGTTTAAAAATACAAAAATCCTTGGGCTTTCATTAGTCCAAAACTGGATTATTGGCCCTGTTTTAATGTTCTTATTGGCAATTGTATTCCTTCAATTCAATATAGACTATATGTACGGGGTAATTCTGATAGGACTTGCCCGTTGTATAGCTATGGTTGTTGTATGGAACGATCTGGCCAAAGGCGACACAGAGTATGCAGCCGGGCTGGTAGCTTTTAATTCCATATTTCAGGTATTGCTTTTTTCAGTTTACGCTTATGTATTTATCGCCATATTACCCGGATGGTTTGGTTTACCTGTTAACAACAGTGTGTCGCAAATAACCATTGGAGCAATCGCAAAAAGCGTATTTATATATCTTGGGATTCCCTTTATATCCGGATTTTTAACCCGCTTTCTACTTATCAGGATTAAGAGCAAACAATGGTACGAGACCAAATTTATACCTAAAATAAGTCCTTTAACGCTCTTTGCACTATTATTTACCATAGTGGTTATGTTTTCCCTTAAAGGAGAATACATAGTAAAAATCCCGATGGATGTCATCAGAATTGCCTTTCCTTTAACCATCTATTTTGCGGTAATGTTTGTATTATCATTTTTCATGAGCAAAAGGGTTGGTGCAACTTATGAGCAAGCAACAACTTTATCGTTTACCGCAGCCAGTAATAACTTTGAATTGGCAATAGCAGTGGCCATTGCAATATTTGGCATCAATTCAGGTGAAGCATTTGCAGCCGTAATTGGCCCTTTGGTTGAAGTTCCCGTAATGATAGCTTTAGTAAATGTAGCATTTTTCTTTAAAAGGAAATATTTCGTAACTCAAACCGGCTAAATCTTCCAGCTTTTTACGGTTAAATTCCAGAATTCTATTTAAGACTGATTCCGGACCCCGCACTAATATCGATAATTTCACTGCGGCAATAAATCCAGAATTATGAATGTACCGGCGACTACTTTAGGCTTGTCTCCTGTCTGTTGAATTTCGAAACTGGCAGTGGGCAGATAAATATGATGAGTTTTCTTATTAATGGTTATTGTTTTGGCGCCTTTTTGGGTTGGTACACTTTCCAAAACTTTGAACGAATCTTTATTTACCTCCTGAACAACTGTCAACGTGCCTTCACCATTTGAGCTGTAAGCAATTTTCAATCCGGGATCGAACGCTGCGCCATCCGTTTTTTCGCCTGTTGGCAAACTGGTAAGTATTTTACCTGACTCAGCATCAACCACAATCATTAATTTATTGGCACAAACACTGAACAGACGATGGTTTTCGTTATCTAAAGCTAAACCTGTAGGTTCTTCACCTGGTGCTAACGACCAAACATTTTCAACTTTTAAAGTAGATGAATTGATAACAGCAATGCTGCTCTTATTTTCCAGATTAACGTAAACTTTACCTTTACCATCGCTTGCAGAAAACTCAGGATTACCAGCAAAAGGTATTGTGGCTTCTACTTTGTTTGTTGCGGCATTGAGCACGCTGGCACTGTTTGCTTTAGCATTAAATACAAATACCTTATTACTAAAAGCATCGAACAGAATGGCATCAGGCCCTTTTCCAACGGTAACTTTCGTGATTATCTGAAATGTCTTTGTATCAAATACGGTAACCGAGGAATCCTTGCCACTACTGATAAAACCTTTGGCCAATTCAGGAGCTATGGCTATGCCATGCACGCCGCTTAAGCCGGTTATTTTTCCAATCACTTCGCCCTTGGCTTCGTCCATCACCTGAACCATGTTCCCGTGCGATAAATAAAGAAAGCCGGCATCATCGTCCGAATAAAGATAATCCCATTTCTCATCCCCTTCGATATGAATTTTGTTAACAATTTTGAACCTGGAATCCGTTTGGGCCTGAGCAAGTAAAAGTGAACTACTCAGAGCGAATGCAGCAATAATAATTTTTCTCATTGTTTGATATTTAAATTATGAATTAGTAACCGGTATATAATATTATGAAATATACACAAAGCTAAACCTTTAAATTTTCTACTGCATTTAATTTACATGAGGTTAATGTTAATTATTTATTTACAAAATCAAGGAAGCGTGAATTTGCCAACCCACCTCAATTACTCCTTCTCAGTATATTTAAAGCGCTGCGGATAAGATTGATAAATATCTGTTTTAGTCTGTCGGCATCATTATATCATCAGCAAACCAATTTAAGCGTTGTTAAGATTTAAACTAAAAAGCCTGTTGATTTAAAACACATTTAATTTCCAATTCATCCTCAGATCATCTATGCTATTTAAATTTGCAAATAAATCAAACATTTTAAAATGAAAACTACAATTTTAATTATTGTATTAATGATTATAGCACCCGATCGCACAAATTTCGGAAAATCAGGTACAGGTCATTTACAAAAACTTGAAAGCACGCGCGAGTTAAAAATACTAACCTGGAATATTTACATGCTTCCTCATTGTTCATGGATACATGGAAATTGCAATAGAGCTAGAGCTATAGCAGAAAAATTAAAATTATCTCACTATGATATAATTGTATTTGAAGAAGCTTTTGATTATAAAGCCCGCAAAATTTTGCGCAGGCAATTACAGGATTCTTACCCATTCATCTATGGCCCGGCTAACGAATCGTTCTTCTCAATTCGTACAAATAGTGGAATATGGGTATTGAGTAAAATACCTTTAAAAAAATTAAAAGAAATAGAATATAAAAATCGTTTTGGAATTGATGCCATGGCTCGGAAAGGGGCTGTAATGTTCGAAGGCGAGTGGAACGGGCATATATTCCAACTTGTGGGAACTCACCTGCAAGCAGATAGCCCGGATGAAGTCCGAAGGGAACAATGTAATGAAATTTCCACTTCACTCCTGAAACGATTCTCCAAAGACAATATACCTCAAATTGTTTGTGGGGATTTCAATATAGAGATGGACGACCCTTTCAATTATCATTACATGCTTACCGCTCTGGACGCGGAAAATGGCCAAATGGAAGGAGATATACACACTTCCTTTGATGAGGTAGACAACATGCTTGCCAAAAAACAAAATGGCAAAAAGCAATTGATAGATTATGTGCTTGTAAGAAACAGCAAATTGATCAAAAATATTCAAAGGAAAATTTCAGTTATCAGACAATATCGTAATAACATATTACTGGAACTATCTGATCATTATGCTGTTGAAGCGACGCTGAATTTTGAACCTTCTGATTTAGTTGGAGCCCTGCCTTATCTGACAAAACAATAAATAATTGTAAGTTTTTATCTACTAATTGGTTGTTTCGCCATAATATAGAAATGATCCTATCCTAGAATCTTCCATAATTTCACCGCCCATTTCTTTTTTTACTAAGGCTTACCATAGCCTGAAATATTGGAAGCTAAATCAGCAAAAAAGTAAATTTTTCGCGGTCTGTGTTCTTTTAGCAAGTTTCTAAAATATTTTAAAACATATTTGGTGATATTTTTGTATACTTTTGTAATGACTTCTAAACTAAAATTAATTAAAGATATGTGTAGAATATTACGTTGGACAGGCTATGTATCAACACTTGTTGGTGCAATATTAATTATTTTGACTATTATTGGTGCTTTTAGATACCATCATCATTATGTTCATGCTCATGCTTGCTGTAACATGCAACAAGCCGATGGCAACATGGCTGTAGCTAAAAGCGATTCAGCAAGTTGCAAACAACATTCAATGGGTGCTAATGCCCCAATGGGAAAACAAGATTCTGCTAAATGTTGTAAAAAACAAGTAATGTGCGCCAATGCTGCTCCTATGATTTGCAATGGTTGCCAAATGTACCATCACCGTATTGGATTTCATATGGGATTGGCTGTCTGTTTTCTATTGCTGGCGATTGCGCTATTGATGATAAGTAATAGTTGCAGATGCAAAAAATGTTGCGAATGCGGCGAAGGAAAATGTGAATGCAAAGAAGAAAAGAAGGAATAATTGATTATACGCGAGGTTCAAAACTGAAAGCAATCGTAACTTATTTCGAGGCTGTCCCAAAAAATTTCTTTCGCTTCATTTGCCCCTAAATCCCATAAAAGAAACTTCCTTACTCTCAGGCAGTTGTATAGGCCTCCGCCAACTGGGGGGTGTGGGCAAATGAAGCGACCTTTAGACGGCTTTTTTTTATTTCAATTTCTTCATGGGTTAAAACTCAAAAAAACATAAATTTACAAATGTTCTAAAACTTCAATCGCAAAATTTGATAAAGTAGGATCCCTGCCTCCCATCATCAGAATAACATCGCCTCGTTGAACCATTTCCTTTAACCTCATCGGAAGTTGCGTTCTGTCTGTTACGTAATATACTACAAGTCGTTTAACAAACTTGATATAAGTTCCCTTGAAAACACTGCCCGCCAAGAAATATTATGCTGCACTTATTATTATTATCATTATTTTTTATAAACTTTAGGATTACAATTTATTAACAATTAATTAACTAAAACTTTGATTATGAAAAATTTACTAACACCTTTATGGGTGGTGTTATTGGTCGTTTCTTGTTCTAAAGAAAAAGCAGACGAAACCAATAACGGGAACAAAAATGAAAACCGTTTGAAAGCGACTACACTCAGTGTACCGTCGCAATACTCGACAATTCAGGCGGCCATTAACGCGGCTAGTTCCGGCGATGTCATCAACATCGCCAACGGGACCTACAATGAAATTGTAAATATCCCGAGCACCAAAAGCAATATCAAGATCATCGGTGCCAGTCAGACAGGGGTTATCCTCACAGCTTCTGGTACTACCCAAACCACATTGACGGTTGATGGTTCAGACATCACTTTTGAGACCATGACAATCCGCCAAACAGCTGGCCAAACAGCTGGCAATACAAATCACGCTGTGCGTGTGAACGGTGCACGTGTGGAATTCTACAAGTGTTACCTCTATGGTTGGCAGGATACTTTTTGCATCTATAACAATGCACTGGTTTATTGCAACCTTTGTGAAATCCGTGGCAGCGTTGACTTTATATACGGAGATCGCCCTGCATTCTTCCAAAGCTGCAACATCCGCCAGATGCGTGTATCAAATCCGGCTGGTGGTGTAAACGCTGCACCTAATCATGCATCAAATGTCCGTGGTTTTGTCTTTTCGGGTTGCACAATCTGCCGAGCCAGCGGCGTGCCAGACAATAGTTCTACATTGATGCGTCCGTGGGGCGCAAATGGAGAAACTGCCTACATCAATTGCTCCATGGATAGTCATATCTCAGCCGCTGGTTGGTCGATATGGAGTACCGCAACTCCCAATACAAGCGCCTGTCGTGCAGCCGAATATGGTAGCAAAACGCTATCAGGCACAGCAATTAACCTAAGCACGAGGTCTTCGTGGGTAACACGGCTCACATCGACTTCGAATTACACCAGGAGTGCCATTCTTGGTAGCTGGACTCCACCATTGTAAATCTCACTACAGACTGGCCGCTCTCATTTACGGAGACTGGCCAGTCTCTGTAAATGCACATAAAACTAAAAAATCCATTGTAAGTGTTTAATTTACAATGGATTTTGTTTTATCCTAGTGACCCCCTACAGTACGATTATCGAACCAATTAATGGAGAGTTTCAAGCGATTCTATGATTTAAAGGATGTTGTACCTGTTCGGCCGCTTCAACCTGCTACCATACCTCATCGCTTGAGAAAAGGTAATTTAGTTATATTTATTCTCCCTTACAGATATCTAACCATTATATAATAGATTAGGATAACTTGAAATGTATGACATCTTAATTTTGTTAAAATTATTGGAACATGTTTTTAACAAAAACGTTTAAAATAATCAAAAACAAGGTATTTTTAGAATTTAATAAATTATTTTCGATTAAAATAACCCATAGAACAAAACAAGATCATGACTTTCAGAACCCAATTCGTTGTATTATCGTTATTGTTTTTCAACTTTTCTCTTTCAAATGCTCAAGATTGGCAATATGTCAACAAGTCAGGAGGAATGGCCAACTGCAACTTCCAGGATTATAATTTTGGCCAGGCAATCGCCATCGATGGTGACTATGCCGTTATGGGTTGTCCAGGGTGGTTGGGAAATAAAGGTTGTGCTTATGTCTATCACTTCAATGGAACAGCGTGGGACAGTATAGCACAGCTCACTGCTTCCAACGGATGGTATAACGATTTGTTCGGAATGGCAGTCGATATTTCTGGAGATAATATTGTTGTCAGTGCTCCTAAATCATATGGGTTGGGACTGTGTTATCTATTTAAAAGACCTGCCTCTGGTTGGATAAGCTCGAATGAAACAGCCACACTTACAGCATCCAATGGACTAAGTTCCGATGAATTTGGGTATTCAGTCAGCGTTTCCGGAGAAACGGTTATTGTGGGTAGCCCAAAAAGTTCGGCCCAAAAAGGATCCATCTATGTATACGAAATGCCTGCTGGTGGATGGAAAAACATGACTCAGACTACCATCATCACTTCTCCAGGAACGACAAATAGTAACTTTGGTATTTCGGTAGATATTACTGTAAACGAAATTCTAGTTGGAGCAAATGGCGATGCTTGTGCTTATCTTTTCCAAAAATCTTCGACAAGTTGGACAAATACAACAACCATGGTGAAACTACGAACCAAAAATGGAGCATCAGATGGTCTAGTCGGGTCGTCTGTTTCTATTTCGAATGAAACGGCCGTGGTAGGTTCGTATAATAAAACTTATTCAAAAGCCTATGTTTTTGAAAAACCTCAGACAGGTTGGACTGATATGACCTCAACCATTCTCTTGAGTCCTTCAGATAGTACTTCAACTAGTAATTTCGGAGAAACCGTATGTATTCAGGACAGCTTGATTCTCGTCTGCTCTCCCACACCAAACAAGGACACCACCAATTGCATCTACCTGTTTAAAAAACCAGCAACTGGCTGGAAATCCAATCTTGAAAGCGCCAAACTAATCTTGTCAGACAGCAAGAAAGCATCAAGTGGCCGAAACATTGCAACCAACGGGAAGTCTATATTATTTGGAAGTCTGGGTAACGCCAGCGATATTTCAAATCAAGGCAAAATTTATTCATGGCTTCGACCTTCTGGAGGTTGGAATAAGAGTCTGGAACAGGGGCAAATCACAAATCCGAGATTTGCATCGAATTATAAAAATGCTGTTGGCGCTTCAGTTTCCATTGATGGTAATTATGCTGTAGCAGGTGCAACGGGTTATCAGCAAGAGAAGGGTTGCGCTTATGTGTATAAAAAAACGAATGGAAGTTGGAACCCAATTGCACGACTTACAGCCTCGAATGGAAAAGCATATGATTGGTTTGGATCGTCCGTTTCCATGAGAGGCAATGTAATTGTGGTTGGGGCTAGTAATTACAATCTGGGCACTGGGATTGCCTATGTCTTTATAATGAAGGACAGTGAATGGATATCAATGAATGAAACAGCTGTGATTCGTCCCGATGTTTGGGACACTAAGTCGTTTGGCTGTTCTGTTTATCTTAAGGACACGGTGATTATCATCGGTGCTGAAGCCTCAAGCAACACACTTGGAAGAGCTTATCTATTTTCAAATTCAGCCAGTGGGTGGACATCAGTTAAACAAAAGGCTATTCTTACCGTATCCAAAGGTGCCGCAATGTATGGATATTTTGGACATTCCGTTTGTTTAACAGACAGTCTGGCTATTGTTGGCGCCATTGTGGCCGGAACGGGAACAACATACGAACACGGGTTGGTCTATGTTTATAAAAAACCATTGAACGGCTGGCAGACGATGAATCAAACAGCGGTATTATCATCCAGTAACGGAGGAACAAACGATAATTTCGGATCCTCAATTTCAGCAACCGACAACCTGATAATTGTAGGGGCCCCTCAAAAGGACATCGCAGCATACAGCGATGCAGGGACTGCTTATATTTTTCAAAAGCCCAGTTCAGGATGGATGGATATGAACGAATCTGCAATTCTGACTTCATCGAAAGATACCGCATGGGCCAACTTTGGCTGTAGTGTTGCCATAAAAGGAGACACAGTTATCGTTGCTTCCAAAAAAACGGCTAACCAAAATGGTTATTTGTATTTTTACAAGAAACCTGAACATGGATGGAGCACAACAACCGAATCATCAATAATTACAATCCTGGATCATAAAGAGAATAGCAGTGGATTTACATTTTCTTATGCAGGAAATAACCTTGTTGCCGGGATGCCCCAAACCAATGACGAAACAGACTTGAGTGGAAATGTTTACTTTTATGAACAAAAGATAGATTACGTACCCACAGACATTACACTTAGTAACGAAGAGATTATAGACAATTCGCCAACAAATTCGATTGTGGGTACATTAACAACAGTCGATAACAAAACAACCGGATCGCATGTTTATGCACTGAAGGATAGTGCAACGAATGATAATTCAAAGTTTATTATCGAAAACAATGTTTTAAAATCAAACGCACCGATCGATATCCTTGCTCAATCGAGCTATACGATTTATATCCAATCGACCAATGAACGTAATGTATCGTATGTAAAGAAATTTGTGATCACTATTAAAAACATTACCCCTACCGACATACTCTTAAGCAATAACGAAGTGTTGGAAGACTCACCAGTCGAAACTTATGTTGGAACATTCAGCACAATAGACCAGACGTTAAATGACACACACATCTATTCATTGATCCAAGGCAACGGGATAAACGATGCTGATAATTACTTGTTTACAGTTTTAAATAATTATCTAAAAACAAATAGCCTGTTTACCTCTATTAAAAAAGATACGCTCTCAATTTATATTAAAACAACTGATGGCTGGGGAGACTCCTTTTGTAAAAGTTTTTCGGTTGATATTAGAAGATCGGCTACTGCAACACCCTTTATGCAAGTTCCCAATGGATTATGTTGGCCAAATCCGTCATCAGGTATGATCAATATTAATACTCTTTCTTTTAAATCCATGGAGACAAAAATATTCATAATTAACGAATTAGGCCAAATTATGCTCGAACAAAAAATTAGAAATAAGTCAAATATTTCTCAGCTTGATTTAAGCTCATTAAAAAAAGGAATTTATTTTATAAAAATAATTGATAGCATTAATCCAAAATGTGAAAAGATTATTATTGAATGAAACTTATATGATGTTATGCAAAAAATATGTAGTTTTTGAATGCTCCAGGAGTCCATATTTATTACTCTGTTATGCATAAAATCAACGCTAGTAAAATATAGCGTTATTGTATATGAAAAAAGGACAAGAAGCTAATTTTAGCAACTTGTCCTTTTTTGTGACCCCGGAGGGATTCGAACCCTCGACCCATTGATTAAGAGTCAATTGCTCTA
Organism: uncultured Bacteroidales bacterium; assembly: GCA_964478555.1. GTDB lineage: Bacteria > Bacteroidota > Bacteroidia > Bacteroidales > JAAUTT01 > JAAUTT01. Next base: position 9,542 of record CAYZNC010000063.1, read on the forward strand.
CCAGCTGAGCTACGGAGTCTGGTATGTGCTTGATTTTTGTTGATGAACTTCGATTGGAAACCAAACACCAATCAATTAAACCCAATTATTTTGGCGGTGCAAATGTATTAAATTTAATTTTAAATTACAAAGTGGACTTCGATAAGCTTTAAAAAAAGCCGCTCATTTTGTAATGTCTATAACGCAACAAATAAAATAGCTCTGGTAAGTTCGTTTACCAGAGCTATTGAAATATTGAAAATTAAATCAATGTTGGTTCTGTAGAATCTGTAGATTCAACCTCTTCGGTTTTCTCTTGTTTCTTATCGTCCTTAGCTGAGTTCCTGGAAGGAGCTTCTTTCTCATCCGATTTCTTAGCAGAACGTTTGTATCTTTGAGGATCTATCCCATCAATATCAATGCGATTTTCGCGTAAAAACATACCTAGAAGTACCGCTGCTTTAAAGTCTTTCAGCTTCATTTCTATTTCCCAATCCGTGTCGGGAAAAGATTGCTGTTTAACACTAAATTCAATAGCTTCTTCTAAACAATAGTCAACAAGCACCGATACTTGCTTCTTCTTAATAATTACCTTAGGATTTGAAACTTCAGCCATATTCTTTATAAGTTTTATGATTGGCAAAAATATATTTTTTTATAAAACTAAGTTGGATTGCAAGTACCTTATAAATAAATAGTTATTTCTCCATGTTTTGGTTGGATTATTTTACAATCAACACATTAGTGCTAAAAAATCAGCCAGGGAAAATTATTTTCAGGTAAGAAAAGAAGACCTCCCAATCCTCCTAAAACAGGAGGGCTCTAGGCTAATTTATATTATAATACCTCACATGTATCAAGTTCTTACAAACAATTAGAAATATTAATTTATACGAAACTGTGATAGCCCCTTTTTTAAGAGATTGGGGTTGAATATTTTACAATTTTATGATACTTTTTTTCATTTAATATACAAAGGAAGTTTTGATTTTTATTTTTAATCGTTATCTTTGCGGCTTACAATTAAAATTTGATCGTTATGATTCGTTCTTTAATCACCAATCTAGTCATCGTGCTTGTGGTGCTCGTCAGCAAAATACTGAGGTGAGAACGGATTGTTTATATACAATATAAGGAAAAGCCTTTCTCACAATCGAGAAAGGCTTTTTTTATTTTAAATAATGTTGAAACTTTAAATTTTACCTACGATGCCAAATAAACTAAGAAGTGCCACAACAACCGAAGGCCGAAGAATGGCCGGAGCCCGAAGCCTCTGGCGCGCCAACGGAATGAAAGAAGAACAAATGGGAAAACCAGTTATAGCAATTGCCAACTCGTTTACACAATTTGTCCCCGGACATGTACACCTTCACAACATTGGTCAGCAAATCAAAGCGATTATTGAATCGCTGGGTTGTTTTGCGGCCGAATTCAACACCATAGCTATCGACGATGGTATCGCCATGGGGCACGATGGCATGTTGTACTCCCTCCCATCCCGCGATCTTATTGCCGACAGCGTAGAATATATGGTTAATGCACACCAGGCCGATGCCATGATATGCATCAGCAACTGCGACAAAATTACCCCAGGTATGCTCATGGCTGCTATGAGACTCAATATCCCCACTATTTTTGTATCAGGTGGACCTATGGAAGCCGGAGTTAGCGAAGGTAAAAAATACGACCTGGTCGACGCTATGGTAATGGCCGCCGACGATTCCATCTCAGATCAACTCATGGCCAAAGTAGAGCGGTCAGCTTGTCCTACATGCGGATCGTGCTCGGGTATGTTTACCGCAAATTCCATGAACTGTCTTAATGAAGCTATCGGCATGGCACTTCCAGGAAACGGCACCATTGTGGCAACCCATAAAAACAGAACAAGACTTTTTGAAAAAGCTGCTCACATGATTGTGAAAATAGCTACGGATTATTATTTCAATGGGAACGAATCCGTTCTTCCACGCGCCATAGCCACCAAAAATGCATTTCTGAATGCCATGACGCTTGATATTGCCATGGGTGGTTCTACGAACACCGTTCTTCACCTTCTTGCCATTGCCAGTGAGGCAGGAGTTGATTTTAAAATGAAAGATATCGATCAGCTCTCCCGTAAGGTACCGGTATTGTGTAAAGTAGCTCCCAGCTCAGCTTATCACGTTGAAGATGTGAACCGCGCAGGCGGCATACTTGGCATTATGGGTGAGTTAGAAAAAGGCAGATTGGTTGACAGTTCCGTAAAACGTGTAGACGGCTTAACCTTAAAGCAAGCTATTGAAACATATGATGTAACGGCTAAATCAGCTACAACTGAATCATTTGACATATTCAAAAGTGCGCCCGGCGGCGGCAGAAACATCGTAATGGGTTCACAAGAAACAAGTTATAAAGAACTGGATTTGGATCGTGAAAAAGGTTGTATAAGGAATATCGATAATTGCTACAACAAAGATGGCGGTTTAGGTGTTCTGTATGGTAATATTGCCAGAAACGGCTGCATTATTAAAACTGCCGGGGTGAGTGAAAAAATCTTTCATTTTAAGGGAACTGCCAGAGTATTCGAATCGCAGGATGCTGCCTGTGAAGGAATACTTGGCGGCAAAGTGAAGGCTGGCGATGTGGTTGTAATTACCTACGAAGGCCCAAAAGGAGGTCCTGGCATGCAGGAAATGCTTTACCCTACCTCCTACATCAAATCAAAACATTTAGGTGAAGCCTGTGCTTTAATAACCGATGGACGTTTTTCCGGAGGCACATCCGGACTATCGATAGGACACGTTTCGCCCGAAGCAGCAGCTGGTGGGGAAATTGCACTGGTAAGGGAGAACGATGTAATTGAAATCAATATCCCTGAACGCAGCATAAACCTACTCATAAGCAATGAAGAACTTGCCAAACGTAAAGCCGAGGAAGAACAAAAAGGAACCAAAGCTTACACACCCGCCAAACGTGATAGGAAGGTATCCAAAGCACTTCAGGTGTATGCAAAAATGGTAAGCTCAGCAGATACGGGAGCAGTGAGGATAATTTAGTTTAAAGTTGCAAGTATAAAGTTTAAAGTTGTCCGAACATCTTTGAACCTTGGACTTTGAACCTTAAACTCTTTAATTAGTATAATAATAAAAATTCATATAATAATTTGCAGACATGGATACAATGACCAAACAAAAAGAGGAGGAGATTAAAGATATCTCACCAAAGCACATTACAGGATCGGAAGCAGTTATTTTATCGCTTATCGAAGAAGGTGTAGATGTGATTTTTGGTTACCCTGGGGGGGCCATCATGCCTGTATATGATGCTCTTTTTCATTACCAGGAAAAAGTAAGACACATCCTGGTTCGTCATGAGCAAGGTGCAGCACATGCAGCTCAAGGGTATGCAAGAGCTTCGGGAAAAGTTGGAGTTGCTTTGGTAACTTCAGGACCAGGAGCTACAAATCTTATTACAGGAATCGCCGATGCTATGATCGATTCAACACCATTAGTATGTTTAAGCGGACAGGTTGGTGCCCCGTTGCTGGGAACCGATGCTTTTCAGGAAACTGATGTGATTGGTATCTCAATGCCGGTAACCAAATGGAATGTACAGGTAACCAGGGCTGAGGATATAGGACCAGCCATTGCCAAAGCCTTTTATATTGCTCGTACAGGACGTCCGGGACCAGTTTTGGTGGATATTACCAAGGATGCCCAATTCGCAAAATTCGATTTTGTATACGAGAAATGCACCAGGATCAGGAGCTATATTCCAATTCCCAAAATTAATACACAGAAAATCGATGAAGCCGCAGCCATCATTAACAGCGCAAAGAAACCTTTTGCATTAATTGGCCAGGGAGTTATTTTGGGTGGTGCTGAAACTGAATTGAAGGCATTCCTCGAAAAAACAGGTATCCCCGCAGGATGGACCATTTTGGGCGATTCAGCCTTGCCTTCCGATCATCCGTTGAACGTTGGTATGTTGGGCATGCACGGCAACTACGGCCCCAATATTAAGAGCAACGAGTGCGATGTAATGATCGCTATTGGCATGCGCTTCGATGACAGGGTTACGGGTGACGTTAAGCGTTATGCCAAACAAGCTAAAGTCATTCATCTGGAAATTGACCCTGCTGAAGTTGACAAGAACGTAAAAACAACAGTTGCGGTTATTGGAGATGTTAAACAATCTTTACCATTACTCACAGAAAAGGTAAAATCGAATAAGCACACTGAGTGGCTGGCAGAATTCAAAAAGTGTATGGATTATGAGTATGAAAAGGTTATCAAAAAAGACTTGTATCCGGAAAAAGAAGGCTTAAGCATGGGTGAAGTCATTCGCAGGATCAACGAAAAAACCAAGGGCGATGCTATTTTGGTTACAGATGTTGGTCAACACCAGATGGTAGCTTCAAGGTATTGCAAATTCAATAAAACACGTTCTTTTATTACCTCAGGTGGTTTAGGTACGATGGGATTTGGCCTGCCGGCTTCAATAGGGGCCAAATTAAGCTCTCCGGACAAGCAAGTTATCACCATCGTTGGCGATGGCGGACTGCAGATGACCATACAGGAGATGGGAACTATCTTTCAGAGTGAAGTTGCTGTTAAAATTGTACTTTTGAACAACAACTTTTTGGGGATGGTTCGCCAGTGGCAGCAATTATTCTTTGATGGCCGCTATTCCTCAACGCCTCTGATCAATCCCGATTTTCTTATGATCGCCAAAGCATATTGCATAGAAGGTCAAAAAGTATCAGTGCGTGCAGATCTCGATAGCGCTATAGAAACCATGTTAAATCACAACGGTCCTTACCTGCTTGAAGTGAAAGTAGAGAAAGAAGAAAACGTATTCCCCATGGTTCCTGCCGGTGCATCCGTTTCTGATATCAGAATAGAATAATTTTATGTTTTAACATTTATCGTTAATTTTGACCTATGGAACAAGAATATACAATATCCGCATTTTCGGAGAATAGTATTGGTCTGCTAAACCGCATTACCATTATTTTCACGAGGCGTCATCTTAATATTGAAAGTCTCACCGTTTCCGAATCCTCTATCCGTGGCGTACATAAATTTACCATCGTGGTAAATACTACACCGGAGAAGATAGAAAATGTAACCAAGCAAATTGATAAGCTTGTAGAAGTTCTCAAAGCTTTTTATCATACCAATGACGAGATCATACAACAAGAGATTGCGCTCTATAAAGTACCTACAGCAGCACTGATGAATAGCCAGGAAATTGAAAACCTGGTGAGAAATTCAGGCGCCCGTATACTTGAAATTACACCGGACTATACTGTAATAGAAAAGACCGGCTATAAATCGGAAACCAATGATTTATTTTTGAAATTAAATCAATGGGGTGTTTCTCAGTTTACTCGTTCGGGAACTGTGGCTATTACTAAGAATCCCAAAGAATTTCTTACTGAGTATCTGAATGAGATAGATTATTAAAAAGAATCAAAATATTGGAGCCGGAAACTCAAAGTATTCCGGCTCTCATTAATTCACTGAATCTAAACAACAATTATAAATTAATCATCAAATAAATTAACATTAAAATTATGGCAAAAATTAATTTCGGTGGGGTAAACGAAACCGTTGTAACCCGCGAAGAATTTACCCTCAACAAAGCTCGCGAAGTATTAAAAAACGAAACTATAGCAGTTATTGGTTATGGGGTTCAAGGTCCGGCACAATCGCTTAACATGCGCGATAACGGAGTTAAAGTAATCATTGGTCAGGCTCCTGAATTCAAGGCCGACTGGGACAGGGCTGTTAAAGATGGCTGGGTTCCAGGCGAAACACTTTTTCCAATAGCAGAAGCTGCTACAAAGGGCACCATTATCCAATTTCTGGTTTCTGATGCAGCACAACGCACGATATGGCCAATACTTAAACCTTGCCTGAAACCTGGTGATGCCTTGTATTTCTCACACGGTTTTTCGATCACTTACAAAGAACAAACTTCTGTTATTCCTCCTGAATTTGTTGATGTTATCCTTGTGGCACCCAAAGGGTCCGGCACAAGCGTACGCCGTAACTTCCTAGCTGGTCAGGGTATTAACTCAAGCTATGCAGTTTTTCAGGATTATACAAAACATGCTGAAGAAAGAACTATAGCTGTTGGTATTGCCATTGGTTCAGGATATCTCTTCCCTACAACATTCGAAAACGAAGTGTTTAGTGATCTTACAGGTGAACGTGGTGTATTAATGGGTGCTTTGGCAGGTATCATGGATGCCCAGTATAAAGTTCTCCGCGACAATGGTCATTCGCCCAGTGAAGCATTTAACGAAACCGTTGAAGAACTTACACAAAGCCTTATTCGTTTAGTTGACGAAAATGGTATGGACTGGATGTATTCTAACTGCAGTGCTACTGCTCAACGTGGCGCTCTCGACTGGAGACCTCAGTTCCGTGATGCTGTACTACCAGTGTTTAAAGAATTGTACGCACGCGTAAAAGACGGTCGTGAGTGTAAACGCGTTCTTGAATCAACAGGAGGCACCAATTACAAAGATTTACTTGAAATTGAATTAAAAGAACTCCGCGAATCAGAAATGTGGAAAGCTGGTGCACAGGTACGTGCATTACGTCCGGGGAAAAAATAATAATTAGGCTATAGATCATTGTAAAATAGGTGATTGGCTATTCAATTAGTCAATCACCTATTTTTATTTCTCTTTTGAACACCGTACCTTGTACTCCTAGTTGTTTGATTTGTTAGTCTGCTTCATACATTACCTTCTTAACAACCATACGATCCCTATTTTCTATTTTTATTAATAACACTTCATCATCAATTTTATCAATAGAAATGGTTTGATCTGTGTTAGCCTCAAAGCGGACAAGTTGATTTATCAAGGTAGTACCTGACAAATTAATGACGGAAACAGTATACAACCCTTCCTTGTTTATCCGTATGATAAGCTGATTCTGAAGATTTATGTAAGTGATCATTTTAATTTGACTATTGTCATCTGTCTGGGAGTTCACAGAAGTAGTTGATTGTTCATTATCAAACCATTCGTTATTACCATAATTATCCGGATTAGAATTAGTTTCATTATTCTGGTTATCCGAATTATCTGTGGAGGTTTGATTATTAGAATCATCCGAAAATGGATTATCAAAAGACGAATTGCCAGAATTATCAGAAGAGGAATTATCTACGGAGGAATTATCAGAATTATCATCCCAGGAATTATCTACAGACGAATTATCAGAATTATCATCCCAGGAATTATCAGATTCATCATCTGAGGAATTATCAACCGACGAATTATCAGAATTATCATCAGATGAATTATCAACCGACGAATTATCGGAATTGTCGTCCTGATAATAAGAAGGATCGGAGGAGTCGGAAGAGTCATCATCACTCTGCCCGTACATTGTACCTGTTATACTTAATAAGCAGGTAAAAATTATTATTTTAATTAAATTAAGCATAGCATTTGAATTTTGTGGTTTAGTAATAAGACACTACTAATTCAAAAAACTTGTGCATTAATTTAATCCTAAGCGTCTTTAAAAGATTTATCAGATTTGATCGTAATCTTCAAAAAAACATTATTTGATTTCTTTTAAAGCCTTTTCAATTCTCTTAACCACTTCCTCTTTTCCCAATAGTTCCGCAATGAGTGGCAAATCGGGTCCAAATGAACCACCAACCAGTGATAAACGAAGCGAATTCATTACACTGCCCATATTAGCCTGCTTAGCTTCCACAAAATCGTGAATGGATTGTTTGAAGGTTTCAGCATTAAAAGGATTGAGCGATTTGATCATCTCACTAACTTCGGCTATCAGGGATGGTATGTTGTCTTTCCATCGTTTCTTAATAATTTCCTGATCGTAACTGGTTGGAGCCACAAAGAAAAATGAAGCCTGTTGCCACATTTCATGCACAAAGTTAACCCTTTCCTTAACCAGGGTAACTACTTTTACCACAAAATCGCGACTCACTGAAATTCCTTTTTCGTTTAAAATGGAATCAAAACTATCGGCTAGTTGTTCATCGCTATTCGAAATCAAATATTGGTGGTTAAACCATTTAGCTTTTTCAAAGTCGAAACGAGCACCTGCTTTATGCACATGTTCAATAGAAAACGCCTGTGCCAGCGCATCGAGCGTAAATATTTCCTGTTCTGTTCCGGGATTCCATCCCAGAAAAGCAAGCATATTTATAAAAGCTTCCGGGAAATAGCCTGATTCGCGGTACCCTGAAGACTTTTCGGCGGAAACCGGATCTATCCATTGAAGCGGGAAAACCGGGAATCCGAGTTTGTCTCCGTCACGTTTACTAAGCTTTCCTTTACCATCGGGCTTGAGAAGAAGCGGTAAATGGGCAAATGCCGGCCTGGTATCTTCCCAACCAAGAAACCGATAAAGCAAAATATGTAAAGGAAGCGATGGAAGCCATTCTTCGCCACGAATCACATGCGTTATTTCCATCAGGTGATCGTCTACCACGTTAGCAAGATGATAGGTAGGCAAACCATCCGATTTGAATAGTACTTTATCGTCAAGGGTAGCGGTATTAAATTCAACCTCACCCCGTATCAAATCACTGGCAGGTACTATCTCATTTTCAGGCATTTTAATACGAATAACATACGATTCACCCGCACTTATGCGTTTTTTAACCTCATCATCCGGTAAGGTCAGGGAATTCTTCATACGACCCCTTACCAAATAGCTATAGCTTGTGTTACCAGCCTTTGCTACTTCCAATTCTTTACGGAGTTTTTCCAACTCTTCCGGAGTATCAAAGGCATAATAGGCATTACCATCATTTACCAGTTTTTCAGCATATTCCCGGTATATTGCTTTGCGTTCACTTTGTTTGTATGGAGCATGTGGGCCTCCCACTCCCACTCCTTCATCAGGCATAATACCTGCCCACTTGAGAGATTCAATAATATATTCTTCAGCTCCTTTAACAAGTCGTGTCTGATCTGTATCTTCGATGCGAAGCAGGAAATCTCCTCCATGCTTTTTCGCAAAAAGGTAATTATACAAGGCTGTTCTAACACCACCAATGTGTAGAGGTCCCGTGGGACTTGGAGCAAAACGTACACGTACTCGTTTATTCATAATATTTTTTTTGGCAAAGATAAGAATAGCTACAAATTATGAGTTATAGGAATGAAAAGTTGAAATATTAAGTAAATTGCTTACTTGTTAAAACCTTACAGGAGCTATTAAATTAAGATCCGATCCAGTTCCTACGGAACTTTCATACCCTCACTCA
>CAYZNC010000063.1:18782-22995 GCA_964478555.1 uncultured Bacteroidales bacterium
ATAAATGTATCTAACATAGCGCTGCACCTGTCTGAACTTTCATACCCTCACTCATACCTGATCGACTCAGCCGGATTCCTTCGGGCGGCTTTTACTGCCTGGAACCCCACTGTTAGCATTGCTATTACAAATGAGATAAGCGCCGCAAATATAAAATCCTGGTAATTCATATTGATTCTGTAAGTGAAGCCCTTCAGCCACTGCCGTATCACGAAATAAGCAATAGGCCAGGCAATAAACAAGGATATAATAATAAGACGAACAGTGTCTTTCGTGAGCATAATAATCACCATTGCTGATGATGCCCCTAAAGTTTTGCGTATTCCAATTTCACGTGTTCTCTTTGCCGCTGTGTACGCAATCAACCCATACAAACCCAAACAGGCAATTAGTATGGATAACAATGAAAAATTCGAAAACAAGGTAGCCGTTAATTGTTCAGATCCATATTGCTTGTTAAAATCATCGTTGAGCCAAAAATAGTCGAACGGATAATCAGGAGTATACGTGCCCCAAAGTTTTTTAATGGCTGCAAGTGTTCCTGGAATATTTTTGGTGTTCATTCTAAGAATAATGTATCCATCTATATTTCTTCGCATAAAAGTCATGACCATAGGTTCTATAGGATGATGCAGCGATTTGAAATTAAAATCTTCCATCACACCGATGACTTTGAAAGCAATCCTTTTGTTACCACCAGGATAATATAGCCGGCTAGCAATGGGATTCTTCAGATTTAGCGATTTTACGGCGGTTTGATTAAGCACACAAGCAAAAGTATCTCCGGGAACCTGAGACGAAAAGAATCGACCTTCGTGCATTTTCAGCTTCAGCACTTCGGCTAATTCAGCGCTAACAATCGATTGATACAACAGATGCGTGGTATTAGGATCGGCATCGGTGAAAAATGCATTATTCCAGTATACTTTACCCGGAACATGCGTAGAATTTGCCACGCCCCTAATGTCGGGATATTTTTCAAGGGCTTTTTTGAAGGTCTCGATCTTATTTTTTAACCCATCCGACCGGTTGATAACAAGCACTTGTTCCTTTGCAAATCCTAAATTATGGTGGGTCATATAATTGAGCTGACGATAAACGGTAAATGTGCAAAGTATAATAAAAATTGAGCCTGAGAATTGCATTACCACCAGTACATTTCTTAAGAGTGGCGATTGCGTTTTATTTCGCATATCGCCCTTAAGTGTTCGTACAGGCGAGTATGAGGCTAAAACAAACGACGGATAACTACCAGCTATTATGCCTGTTATAATAGAAAGAATGATTAAACAAAGAATATACCCTGGCTTCAAAAACATGTTTAGCGCCAACTGCCTATGCACCATTACTTGGTATTCAGGCGTAAAAACTTCCACAAGCACCAATGCAATTAACAAAGCAATAAAACTCAAAAAAACCGATTCCAACAGGAACTGGCATATCAACTGTTTCCTGTCGGAACCCAGCACCTTTCTTAACCCCACCTCTTTAGCCCTATTAGCCGCACGTGCAGTGGCAAGGTTCATAAAATTAATAGAAGCAATGATCAATAAAAGAATTGCAATGAAAATAAAAATATAAATGTATTTGGCATCACCATTTGCCCCAAGCTCAACCTGGAGGTTGGAATGCAAATGTATATCCGTTAAGGGTTGTACAAAATATTTAAAATGATTGGTAATCTCAGCATTATCGTGAACCGGTCTCCCCATTATTTTTTCGATTTCGGGGACCACATATTTGGGGATTAATTTATTGATATCCACCGTTAAATCCTTAGCCGTATAATCTTTGTCCACTAATATATAGGTAAAATAATTATGCATCAGCCAACCCTGCTGATCTATCCCTTTGAATGTAGATAGTGACCCCAAAAAGTCAAACTGAAAATGGGTATTGAAAGGTAATCGCACCACTCCTGTAACCTCATAATAGGTGGAATCTGATTCTATCCTTAACAACTTTCCGATGGGATATTGCTCGCCGAAGTACCGTTTGGCTGTTTGTTCCGTGATAACTACAGACTTGGGTTTTGAAAGGGCTTGTTCGGGATTGCCCATAATCATTAGAAAAGAAAAAACGTCGAAAAAAGAAGAGTCAGCGAACAGAAAATGCGGTTCATTAAATTTTTTATTGTTGTAGCGAACAAGCCAGTCACCAAAACGAGCAATCCGGACAGCTGCAATCACCTTTGGATTCTCACGTATTAATGCTGGTGCAAGGGGCGCGGCGGTAACAGCCTGATTAATTTCATTTTCGTTAATATTTCCTTTGACACCAATTCTGTAAATTCTTTCGGCATTTTTAATATACCGGTCAAAGCTCATTTCGTTCAGCACGAACATAGCTATAAAGATTACTCCGGATAATCCTACGGATAATCCCAGAATATTAATCAGCGTAAAAGATTTATATTTAGTAAGATTACGGTACGATACCTTAATATAATTGGCCAGCATATAATAATAAAAAGCGTATCCAAAGATATATCAATTCAACCAATTATATATAAACAAAACCTGGCAGGAATTAGTTAAATCATTTGCCAATATTAGAAACCGAAATGATTAATAGCTGTAACCTAACATGAATATCAACAACAAAGTGCAACAACAGCAAAACCTGACATTAACTGGCAAAAAAGTTAAAAGGAATTTCAATGGCTTCGGAAAGTTCATGACCATCATCCAACATCTGATCATCACCATCCTCATAATGCCAGTCGATATCGAATGCAAAACCCATATCTCTGATGCGGAGCAGGCTTTCAAGAAGTATAAAGATCATTTTAGCCGAAGCCGAATTAAAGTACGACAACTTAAAAACAACCTTGATATCAAACTTTTTACCTCCCGAAACATTAATTTTATATAGTTCTGACTCATAGTCAGTCATCCAATCGATTACAGGCGCATAAAATACTGACACATTTTCAGGACGCGAAACGCCTTCAAATTCAAAAATCCTTTCTTGGGGATCGAATTTAATCCTGGGTGTAAATTCAGTACTTTCAATAATTAATGCATCCATTTTTTTAATTTGTTAGTTCTAAATTTATGTTGTAATATACATATAGTTCGTTAACCTTTTCAAACGAATAATGAATTTTATGATTACTCGTTTTGGCAATTTCTATAAAACCGAGTCCGGCACCTCCTTCATTTGAAAATTTTCCATCGGAAATTATTTGTCTATATAGTTTTTTTAAATCATCGTGACTCGCATGATTCAAATGTTCAATTTTTTGCTGAATGCCCATCTGATCTTCGTTTTTAACTAAGTTTCCTGAAAAAATATAGAACACATTTTTATTTTTTGTAAGCCTAAAAGTAGGTAAAAATTGAGAATCAAACTTAACTTCCGGGTGTGAATCCAAATATCTGCCAGCATTTTCAAGAACTTCAATCATAATGACCAGGATGCGCTTATACGTGACTACTTTCTCTCCCAAACGCTCCATTTCCTCTTTTAACGTCAGCAGCAACTGGCTTATAACGTCATATGAAAAGACTCCTTTATAATCAATTAAAATTTGATGTTCTGTTATGTTAGTGCGCTCAAAATTCATGACATTAAGTTAGTAAAAAAAAAGCAAAGTTGTATGAAATAGCCTTAAGATAATAGAACCAAGAACCAAGCAAAAATCACACACTTAATAAAATCAGAGCATTAGCGTTTTTCCTAATAAGCTGTTAGCGATTAGCTCTTGGCTGTTGGCTTTTACTTTCAATATTCAAATATTAATTAATATTATTTATAATAAACTAAATATTATTAATTAACAATTTAATAATGTTTAATATTTTGATTACTTTTGTAAAAAACAAAATATGATTAAAGCATTGCCTCTCTCCTGTCCTAGTTGTTCTAACAAACTTAAAGTGCAAAGTTTGTGGTGCGATCGCTGTGAAACAACAGTAAAAGGGCTATATGATTTACCTGTATTAGCAAGCCTAAACAATGAAGAACAAAGCTTTGTTGTCGATTTTGTAAAAAGCAGTGGGAGCCTGAAAGAAATGGCACACAAGATGGGGCTTAGTTATCCAACTGTAAGAAATATGTTAGACGATATTATTGAGAAAATTTCCTCCGACACGCCTAAAACTATATAACTCATTGATTATGGAAAAATGGTTATTTACCCCTTTTACTTATGTGTCCGGATGGAAAGCTTTAACGATTGGGTTTATATTTTTTATAATTACCTCGGTGG
>CAYZNC010000064.1:0-22880 GCA_964478555.1 uncultured Bacteroidales bacterium
GAGGTAGCATCTCAATTTGAACGCCCAGTTCTTTTATTTTCGGGAGGAAAGGATTCCATTGTGATGTTTCATATAGCGTGCAAGGCTTTTTGGCCTGCGAAACTTCAATTTTCAATTTTACATATTGATACAGGTCACAATTTTCCTGAAACGCTTGAGTTTCGCGATAATCTCATGAAAAAAAAAGGAATATCCTGCATTGTACGATATGTTCAGGATTCTATCAATCAAGGCAGAGGTGTTGATGAAATTGGTATTAATTTCAGCCGAAACCGATTACAAACAGTGACATTACTTGATGCTATTGAAGAGTTCAAATTTGATGCAGCTATGGGTGGCGGCCGTCGAGACGAAGAAAAAGCAAGAGCAAAAGAACGTTTTTTTTCTCACCGTGACGAGTTTGGACAATGGGATCCCAAGAATCAACGTCCTGAACTTTGGAACCTATTCAATGGGAAAAAACATTACGGTGAGCATTTTAGGGTTTTCCCTTTGAGTAACTGGACAGAGATAGATATCTGGCAATATATTTATCTTGAAAAAATTGCAATTCCCTCTCTTTATTTTACTCATCAGCGCGAAATGATAATCCGTGATGGTACATTACTTGCAAATTGCCCTTATATTCAGATGAAAGGCAGTGATAGACTTGAATACTTAAATATAAGATTTCGAACTATTGGAGACATGACCTGTACAGGTGGTATTGAATCACCAGCCTCATCCCTAGAAGAAATCATTAATGAGGTAGCGACCTCCAGAACCACCGAAAGAGATTCCAGATGGGACGACAAACGTTCCGAATCTGCAATGGAAGATAGAAAAAAGGAAGGCTATTTTTAATGTTTGTAATAAATTGAAATTAAGTTAATTAATTAAAGCTTGAAACCCTTTAATTTATGATAAAGAATTTCCAAACAGAATATTTAAGCATGGACCTTTTGCGTTTTACAACTGCCGGCAGTGTAGACGATGGAAAGAGTACATTAATTGGGCGGTTACTTTACGATAGTAAAGCTATACTGACTGATCAGCTTGAAGCTATGGAATTGGCGAGCAGACGGAGAGGTGAGGACAAAATGAATCTTGCCCTAGTTACCGATGGCCTTCGAGCTGAACGGGAACAGGGTATCACGATTGACGTGGCATATAGGTACTTCGCGACACCTAAAAGGAAGTTCATTATTGCCGACACACCAGGACACATACAGTATACCCGCAATATGGCTACTGGAGCTTCAACTGCAAATGCAGCGCTTATTCTGATCGATGCCAAAAATGGTGTGGTAGAACAAACGATTCGTCATGCCTATATTGCATCGTTATTGTGTATTCCCCATATTATTGTTTGTGTAAACAAGATGGATATTGTCAATTACAATAAAAATGCGTTCGAACAGATATGTATCAATTTTGAATGCCTAACGACTAAACTAAATATCGACAACTTAAATTTTATTCCCCTAAGTGCATTAAAAGGAGACAATGTTGTGGATCTTTCCAAAAATATGAGTTGGTATCAGGGGCCTTCACTTCTGTACTTACTTGAAAACATTAACATTACAAATGATTGCAGTCTTGCCGATGCTCGATTTCCAGTGCAATTTATAATAAAGGCAAATTCCAAAGAACTTCATAATTACAGGGGATATGCGGGGCGAATCGAGGGAGGTTCCTTGAATCAGGGTGATTTGGTAACTGTATTGCCGTCAGGGCTTAATACCAAAATAAAAAGTATCGATATATTCGGTAGTTCCTATGATAAAGCTTTTGCTCCTCGATCGGTAACCCTCACTATTGAAGGTGATATTGATATTTCGCGCGGAGATATGATTGTAAAAAAAGACAAATTACCTCAAATAGGCCAAGATATTGAACTTATGATTTGCTGGTTGAATGAAAAACCATTGTTACCAGGTAAAACATACTATTTAAAACATACTACTAATGAGGCCCGATGCATTATTAAAGAAATCATATATAAGGTAGACATTAAAACACTCGCGCATAATTTTGTGGATAAAATATTAAAAATGAATGATATAGCAAGTATAAAGATACGGACAACCAAACCTTTGTTTTACGACAGTTATAAAAAAAACCGCAATACGGGAAGTCTCGTGCTGATTGATGAAAGTACGTATGAAACTGTTTGCGCGGCTATGATCGTGTAAATTTGAATGGAAGGTTGAGTTTAACAAGAGATTTGAATTATTATTACTAAAAGATTAATCAAATTTGAAATACAATGAAAAAGGAATTAAACGATTTAGTGGTGCGTCTTACACAAGAACATGATGTGGAATGCACACGTCCAAGGAAAACAGCTGCAGCATTAAAGGAATGTATTGATAGGAATTATGTGCACGTAATGTTTAAAACAACGGGAACTGAGTTAGGAATTCAACTGTACCGATCTGAATGCAAAATTGAAGCAGATTATAAAAATGCAAAGGGGACAGTTTATTTAGTAGGAGGTATTACCTTAAATTATGATAAGGTAAAGTGTATCGCAGAAATTGATCTTTCGACGTGTGAAGGTAAAGGGCATTTAGCTCCTGTGAGCGATGAAGAATACGAGAAAATAATGAGAAAATCTGAAGAGGAATTTTAGCTGTAGTGTCGCCAGAAACATAAAATCTATCATATTGTAAAACATGAATACTAAAGCAGTAATGAAAATTGCTTTTTTATTACTAATTAATTAACTCTTTGAATACAAAATTTTAAAAAATAGGAATGACTAAAATTAAACTTTTTTGTTTCCCATATGCTGGTGGGTCGACGGTAATTTTTAACCAATGGAAAAAGTATTTGGATACTTTGATAGAATTAAAACCTATTGAATTAGCCGGTCGAGGGAAAAGAATTCTAGAACCTTTGTATAAAGACGTTCCAGATATTATTGAGGATGTTTTTAACCAAATAAAAGATGATATAAATAAATGTCCCTACGCATTATTCGGACATAGTATGGGCGGGATGATTTCCTATGAGTTAACTCAAAAAATTCAAAGAGATAAACTTCCCGGTCCAATCCATGTGTTCTTTTCAGGGAGAAATGCGCCACATGTTAAAAGGGAAGACGATAAGATATATCATTTGATGCCGGAAGAAGAATTTAAGAAAGAAGTTATTAATCTTGGAGGTACCCCTCCTGAGTTTTTCGATAATCCGGAATTGTTGGAAGTATTTCTTCCTTTATTAAAAAATGACTTCAAATTAGCAGAAAAAGATTTATTTAATGGTGAAATCCTGCCCCTAGATTGTAACATTAGTGTGCTTTTGGGTAAAGAAGAAGATTTAATTCCAGAACAATGCGATGGATGGAAAAAACACACAAAAGGACTTTGTTCAATTCATCATTTTAATGGTGGGCACTTCTTTATACATGATGAAACAGAACAAATAACGAGGTTAATAAATAATACTTTGTTAGGAGATATTTATATCTCCCAAAATTCGAAATATGAAGTTATGCGTTATTAGCGATCTTTGACTTGTTGCAACGCCCAAAACTTTTTTTGGACAAAATATAAAAATGGCACTACAATAGTTATGATAGCTCATTCACCTTCACCTGCTGAGAGGGCAAATCGGACAATCCAATTACTTGATGATAATGTTATAATTGGAAATATGCAAGTTTGACCATGACTATGTATGATTTTCATTAATTCACAACTAATCAGGGTTAACATTTTCATTAACTTCGAAAATTTTGACAATTTACAATGAAGCCCCTCATTATTATATTCTATTAGACTTTCGAGTATCAAGAAAGCAGAGTAGAATTTGGTAATATAATATGGTATTTAATGAGATATATTTCAATAAAAAATATATGATTATTTAGCTACTAATACCAATGATTTTACAGTTTTCAATATTAAAAAAAAATACTGTAATGATGTTGATGCATTGATTTGTTAAAACACACAAAAAGAAATGAAATAAAATAGAATAAAAGGACTAAATTAGTCATTTTTGTTTTTCTCAATCTTGCCAAATATTAAAGATGAAGCAAATTTTAAACAAAATTTCAGAAGTAATATTATTTGCGTTATTGCTTTTATTACCATTTTCACATAAAGAAATATCCATTAGGTGGTTGATAATTTTTATTCCACTAATAGTTTCTTTTACTTATTTATATCTTTCCAAAAAGGACTATTTTAACATACATAATTTTGAAATTATTTATGCCATTTTATTAATTATAATCTTCGCCTTCACAGAGAAAGTCAATTTTATCCGGCAATTCAATATACCTTTAGAAATTAGTAAGCAAATACCTTTTTCAACAATACTTTTGACCATTGGAATTTTACTGTTCCTACTAAAAGTATCAATAGATAAAAAACTGGAAATGACAGAACATTCGTTTGCGAGATATTTCTTATTCGCTTGTTTCTTTTTGTCGTTTTTGATGATAATGTTTTATCCGTTTTTGTTTTATAATTACCAAATGAAGTTAGAATTAGATATTCAATTTTTGAATAAGATTTTAAAATATCTCACTGTTTTTTTGCTAACGACGAATTATATGTCGGACCAAAAAAAGCTAAACCGAATAAACTTCGGCATTATTATGAGCTTGAGCATCACCGTCATTTTACGAATTACAATATCATAAATCCACGTGTTCGGAGTTTGAAAAATCATCGAAATAGCTGAGTATCTGAAGTAGACTTCTCTTTTAGATTTTGCTTAAAAAAAAATTCCTTATGATTAAAAAGCAACTTTTTCAAAAAATAATTGATTTTGGATTAATTTTCATACTAATTATTTTCCCTTTATCTTTAAACATAATATTAATTTCCCCAAAAGATCCGGGCCATCCAATAATTGCTGTCAATTTTTCTTTGGCAGATATGTTCATTGGTATTATTTTAATGCTTTGGTTATTAAAGCTTTCCATTTATAAAGAATGGAAGAAAGTCAAGTTTCCACCAACTCCCTTTTTAATTTTTGCTGGAATTGCAATTATAACATTTGTAAACGCGTTGTTGATAATTCAATGGCTAAAAGGGATCATCCAAGTTATAGAATATTTTGTATTACTCTATATGTTATTAAAAAATAATTTGAAATCATTCAAACTGTCAGTCATAAAAAACGCTTTTTTTATTTCCTCAAGCATAATCTTGGCTATAGCTTTCATTCAGCATAAAATACTTGGTGGCGATCCATACTTAGTTAGGGGATTATTTGAAAACGACAATATACTTGGGACTTTTCTATGTTTAGTGGTTCCTTTTATTTACGTTGAAATGTTAGATTCAACACAAACCATTCGTAAAGTTTGGATGGCTCTTTTGTTGATTCTGTCTCTTATTGTTTTAACATCAGGAAGTGCTATTTTATCTATATTAATCGGCTTACTAGTTGTAAATTGGTTTTACAGTAAAAAGATGTTGATCCGATTCGTAATATCAATTATTTTGATGGGTGCTTTTTATCCATTTATTATGCCTGCAAAGAATGTAACAGCCATAAAAAATTTTATCTCCATATATGAACAAGGCAGTATAAGTGAAAACTATTACCATAGATTGACAATGTTGGAAAATATCGGAAAGATCACAATTTTCCAAAAAAAGTTAGGCGACAACAATCTTTATATTATAACAGACAGGTTTCTGAACGTAATATTACCGAAACCTGATAAAGGAGAACGATACAAAGAGCTCGAAGGGAAACAACAAATTAAGAACCGTTACTTGGAAATGCAGGCATCAATGAATGTGATTTCTGAAAATGCATTATTGGGGATAGGAATGGGAAATTATCAAAATAATATAGGTACATCCTTTCATGAATTGCCAAAAGTGAATACTGCTGAACCAAATCAAAATAATACTTATTTACTTATTGCCACAACTATGGGTTTACTGGGTTTGGCAGCGTTGATATGGATATTGTTACATTCGTTAATCTCTACAAGAACATTCTATAAAGAAAGCATAGATAAGGAGAAAAGAACTTTATATCTCATGCTTTTAGGTTCATTAGTTGCAGGTATGATAGAAGGTTTTTTTTCATATTTGCTTGTTAGTAGTCTGTTAATTCCAATTGTATTTATTCTCTATTTGAGCCATTTAGATTTTCAATATGTAATTCACAATACGGTTAAATTCAAAAAAAAATATAGCTACATATTATTAGTCTTAGGTGGATTGATTTTGTTATGTTTTGTTATTATTACTTCGTTTGAAAAAATCGGCAGTAAAGAATATATTTGGTTCGAAGCTGAAGATGCTGATGAAATTAATTATCCTTTAAAAATTATTGATATTAATAGTGACGATGTATCTAACAAAAAGGCGATTCAAACATTGGGTTCGGAAAATGTACATAGAGCAACTACAGGCTATGCAGTATATAATCTGAGTCTTACTAGTGCTGGAAAGTATTTTGTGTGGGCAAGGTGTTTCTGGCCCCATGCTTGTGCGAACTCTTTTACGTTATCAATGAATCAGGGAGGAAAAACATCATTTGGAGGCGATGGTGTACTCAGTAGCTGGCATTGGATACTTGGTGGGGAATTTGAATTAAAATCAGGAAAAAATAAGTTATTGTTATGGAATAACGAATTAGGAGCAATAGTAGATCGCTTTTTGGTTACAAAAGATAATGATTTTCGTCCTTCCGGATTGGGAGAATCTTCAGAATTGATAGTTGACTTTGATGCTAACGTATTACCCTCAGAGATTAAATATGATCGGAATTATTGGTCGGTAATTAATGACACTGGGTTTAATAACGCTCTATACAGTTTGCCTATAAAAAATAATAAACCTCCCCAAAAAATATTGATAGATGAAGGAAGTTCTTTAAAGCACGTCTTTATGGTATCAGTCAAGTTTAAAAAGAGCCCAAATAATTCGATGAATGCACAATTGTATTTCAATTATTTAAATGAAGGTAATTTTTACATGCTAAATTTTACTAATAACAATATAAAGCTTATCAAGAAGACTGTTGGCATTTTATCTGAACTTAATAAGTTAGATATTAATTTGCGTGATAATACATACTATGATTTTATGATTATTAGAGATGACAGCTTAACAAAAGTTAAGTTGAGTGGTAAAACTATTTTTAGCATCAAAAATACGTTAAGTCAAACTGGTAAAATTGGAAAAAGTGGGAAAGTTGGAATAGGAAGTGCGTCGGGGGATATTTATTTTGATAATATTACAAGATTAGTAAATACGGACTTCTCATACTCTCAGAATTTTCATTATAAGATTATATTCCCAACTTATGTGAAACCCGAAACAATGTTTAATTATTCTGAAATATATAAGGTTGGTGGCTTTCATTACTGGATATTGAATGGAAACTGGAAAGGGTTCTGGCCATCTCAACTTACAAATCACTATAGCTATGTTGAATCACTTTGTGGTAAAAAAATTGCAGATAAAGAGGCTTTGTTAGTCATAGGGCAATATTTCTGGGAAAACTACTCCTTTCAGTGCTGTATAAAAAACTCGATTCAATGTAAGTCCGGATTATGCTTTTGTTACCAGGATGAGAAAAATTATTATTTATTAAAACTAGATAATACAAAAAAGATCAATATTGTTCAGATAGTTTTAATTAAAGATGGGAAAGAGAGTATTATCGCAGAAAAAAAATTACCATTAAACAGTTTGGAAGATTGGATAAAACTTGAGATCAAAACCATAAATTCAAGAATCGTAATTTTACTTGATGATCAAGGTATATTTGACTTGTATGATAATACTTTTAAAGATGGGAAGGTCGGATTCTGGAATTCCTCTGATCAATATGTTTCTTATGATGATGTAGCAGTTTTAAGCATTAAAGAAATAGATCGTGATACATCTAATATTTATAATTATAATTTTAGTTATGCTCAGCAATCTTCAAGAGATTTATCTGATTGGAAATTAAAAAATTCAGATGTTCAAATATACTCGAACATTACCAAAAAACTCTTCCATGAAAGCATAATTACTCATAAAAAGCAATTTAATGGAGATATTTTTTTATCACTATCGGCAGATATGCCAAATGACGTTGGAGCTTTTTTGCGATTGAATTCAATTGCTCAACAAAGGCAGATTGAATATACTTGTCAGTTCTATGATAATTATGTCTCAATTATTAAAAATGGCCAAATAAAACAAAGAAAAAAAATCAGTATGCATGGTAGTAGCTTTCAATTGGGGAAGGCGGATAAAACGTTGGAACTGTTTCAAAATAATATTTCAGTTTTAAAATGGGAAGATAATGAATGTTTAAACGATTTCAATTTATCGGTGGGATTCTGTGGGGTTGGTGCAGGGAATATTAGTTTAAGCAATATCGTGATTCAGAAATTAGGTTCAAAAAATAAATAATAAACCATTATTATAAATTGTAATTAAAATAATTTTTTGTTAAAATTTGGTTATCATGCATAAATTAATAACTTCTATAATTATGGTTAAACATAAATTTTATTTTTTTATTTGTTTTTTAATACTCGTTATTGCTTATTTGGTTTACAGGGTGAGTTTAAAATCCCATGAGGCTGAAGGTAAAAGTATTGTATTTATGAAATCGGGAGCCAGCAGTTATTCGAAGTCTGAATTTCTCAACTATTACAATTATCTAAAACTATATAACACAGATTCTTTAAATGATTCGGAACTTAAAAAGGTAGCCATAAATCATTTAATTTATGCAAGTAAAATTTTGGATATTAAAGCATCCGATTCATTGATTAAATTGGATTATCCTAAAAATGTTGACTACAAAAAATTTATCAATGATAAAGCAATTTTTTTAGCTAAATTGAAATATTTCGGAATTAATAACCTGACTAATTCACAGATTAAAAAAGTTTATGAACGAAACGGATTTATTTGTATTATTGATGAAGTACTTATTCCTCCTGAAAAAGAATCTCAATTGGAAAAGGTATATGAAGAATTAAAAAACGGAGCTGACGCTGCAACAATTCAGAGAGGAAAATTTGGTGTAACTGCAATTAGAAGGTCAATTGAAATTGGCTATTTGCCGTGGGATCTAGAAAGTATAGTATATGAAATGAAAATCGGAGATATCAAAAAAATAAAAACTAAAAGTGGTCATTATATCATTAAATTATTGCAAAAGATTAAATCCATTCATTATAATGATAGTTTTGACCCGGAACTTGTTAAAAAAGCATATATTACTAATTTTATCGATAAAAAATCAGAAAACTGGGTAGTAAACAACATCACAAATAATAAAAATATTGATTTCAACATTATATCAAATATAGACTTCTCTTCAAGGCCATTGCCAATTGAATATGGCAAAATGAACGATAAAAGTAAAACAAAGGATAAAATTGTAGTTTTTTTTAATAAAAATAAATACACTTTAAATGATTTAGTCTATAAAATCAATAAATTACCAGAGGGTATTCAATTATTTTTTTACAATTCACAAACACGTTTGCAAGCAACAAAGGCATTGCTATATAAAGAAAGAGGATATAAGGTCTCAACCACTTCAAATGCGTATCTTGAAAATATTAAAAGCTCCATTCTGATTGAAAAAATGATTACAATAAGTATTGATTCTATTAAAAAATTTTCAAGCAATAACATTAATCAAGACCAAATAGTAAATGAATTGTTCGGTTTAATACTTGGTTCTAAAAATATTAGTAGTATTCAAAATATTTCTGATGTATTGTTAGACAAAGCAAACAAGCTACAATTACAAAATTCAATACAGACTGAGCTTTTAAAAGTAATGAAATCAACTTATTATTCAAATATAAAAGAAATAGAGGAAAGCCAATCATACCTTTGGTTATATCCAGAAGCGTATAATAAAAATGATTCTTTTTTTATTGACCAAAAGCTATTATATAGTTTATCATTAGCAAATGACTTAGGCAAAAAAAGCATAGCGTTTAGTAAAGACTGGAATTTTACTATTGAAAATTTGTTCAATGAATTGAGGCAACTTACAAAAAGAACTTGCTCAGAAATTCAAAATCAAAAACAATTATTGGAATTGATTATTTATGTAGCTGAAAAGAATGGCATAAAAAAACAAGATTTGACTATTGATAAGAGTTTTCTACCATTTATTTTACCAATTATAAAGTATATTTCAATACCTCAAATTCCGCCAGATGATGCTCAAATTGCCTGCAGAATTGACACAAATCAGTTTACTTTTGGTGATTTAAAAAATAAGTGGATAGACCTAAATATTGATCAGGCTAACAGATTTTTAACTGAAGAACAAATTATAAAAATAATTGAAGATTTGTATTGGCTTAAATATGGAGATAAACTGACAGCAAATCAGAATTTGAAATGCATTGCTGTATGGAAGGCATTTAATGAAATGAATATTGACTATAATAAATACTGTTTTTCAGATTTAACTTTAAAAACTATTTTTAATCTTGTTCAAGAAAAATTTCAAAAAGAAAAGACTTTGCAATCATTATCCAAGACTAAGAAAAAGTAAATGGTTAACTTAGTAAACAGTATTTAGAGAACATTCAATATTATTTAAATTTTAAATTATTCCTAATGAATATTATTTATATGAAAAAAATTAAAATGATATCAATACTTTTAATTGTTCAATTTAGTTTAGTAAAAGGACAAACAGATTTCAATAATATCTATCGTGCTATTGAAGTGCCTTCTCAAAAAATTTTAAATATTAACATTGATGGTAATTTAAACGACTGGAATTGGATACCTGATGTATATAAATATAAACTAAAAGATGGTGTAATTTATGGGGAAAAATTAAAAAAAACTGATTTTGAAGGCTATTTCAGTTTTGCCTGGAGCAAAGAAACAAATTGGATTTATTTTATTGCAAGTGTTAAAGATGATTTCTTAAATGTAGATACACTCAGAAGTCATTACTTCAACGACAATATCGAATTAGCTTTTTATTCAGGGAATTGTTCTATAAACGTAGATGAACCTGAAAATTTATTGTGGATGTCGTTACTTTGTTTATCAAAAGATAACAAGACTAAAGGAATATGTACAGTTTTAAAAGGACCTGATTGGGTAATGAAAAATGTACGTTTTGCTAAGTTTAATTCAAGTCAAACAAAAACTAAAGATGGTAAATTTATTACCAATTATGAACTTGGAATGTCTTTATGGGATGATATTTCCAAAGAAGGACCTGAATATAGCAAGGAACTTATATTAAAAGATAATGGTTATTTTAGAGCTTACGTATTCTGTATAGACTATGATCGGTTTTTTAATACTGAATTAAAGAGTTCGTATAGTTATTATGGCGGAACATGGTGTTCGATGCCACTAGTTCATCTTGATCCATTTATTTCGAGCGATTATAATCAAAGTAATTTAGAAATATTATTAAATTCAAAAACTAAATAATCTCTAATTACAATTTATTAATCAGTAGCGATATTATTAAAATTTAACGATATGCAGACAATCACAAAAATAATTAATAGGACTATTGAAATATCATTGTTACTAATTTTACTAATTTTACCGTTTTCTTATTCGAAAATTTCCGTGACACAATCCCTGGGTTTTATTATATTAATATTGTTTATCAGCATAGTGTGGAAATTTAAAGCAAACATTCTGAGAAAAGAATTTTGGGGTGTCTTTCTGGCGATTGGTTTTATGTATGTCTTTGGTTTTGCCGAGCAAGTGAATTTTATTCAACAATTCAATATTCCCATTGAAGTTAATAAGCGAATACCTTTATCAACGGTACTTTTAGCCGTTGGCATATTATTATTTCTGCTAAAAATATTAATAGAAGAACGAATGCAAATTACGACACAACCGTTTGCAAGATTTTTTTTGTTTGCTTGTTTTTTTTTGGTGGCTATCATGGTATTATTTTATCCATTTTTGTTCTATTATTACAACATGAAGTTGGATTTAAATATTCAACTTCTGAATAAAATTTTGAAATATTTGATAATTATTTTATTAATAACTAGTTATATTTCAGATGAATCAAAGCTAAAGAGAATGAACTTATACTTTATTTTTAGCTCAATCTTAACGGTGATTTTAAATATTTTACTAGCCTAAAAAAATACTTTGTATGAACCATCCTCTACTTCAAAAAATAATAGATTATGGACTATTATTCACATTAATTATTTTCCCATTATCCATAAATATTTCCTTATTGTCACCGAAGGATATGTCTCATCCAATTATTGCAATGAATATTTCTATTGCAGATATGTTGATTGGTTGTATCTTATTGATGTTTTGTTTTAAACTTACACTTTATAAAGAATGGAAACAAGTTAAAATGCCCCCCATTCAATCTTATTTTTTATTGGAATTGGAGTATTGTCATTTGTAAATGCATTTTCAATACTCCAATGGATGAAAGGAGCTTTATTATTAATTGAGTATTTTGCTATATTCTATATATTAATTATCAATAATTTGAAAATACAAAGGCTGATTATTCTGAAAAATATTCTATTTGTTTCGTCAAGTCTAATTCTCATTATAGCTTTTATCCAGGAGGTCATACTTGATGGTGATCCGTATCTGGTCAGAGGACTATTTGAGAATAGAAATATTCTTGGACCTTTTTTATGTTTAATGGTCCCGCTTATATATGTTGAATTGTTGCACACATCGCAAACACCACGTAAAGTTTGGATGGGATTATTATTAATCCTTTCGTTCATTGTTTTAACGTCTGGAAGTGCTGTTTTGTCTTTACTCATAAGTTTATTTATAATAAATTTTTTATCCAACAAAAAGATTTTACTCAGATTTATAATAGTAGTTCTTTTAGCTAGTGTTTTTTATCCTTTTATTATGCCTCAAAGGAATGTAAAAGACTTAAAAGAATTCACATCTATTTTCGAACAAGGAAGCATTAATAAAAATTACTATCGTTGGTTAACCTTTAATGGCAATTTTGACAAGAATATTGTTGCACATACTTTAAAACCTATTGAAATAATTGGACTTTCGGTGCTTATTAATAACAATACTCAAGGTAATGTAATTTTTTCAATACTAAACGGGACAAACAATTGGGAGGGCAATTCAGCCGGAATAAGTAAGCTTTTCTTAAAGCCTGAGCAATTTTATAATTTTAGAAAAAATTGACCCGGGCAATGATTTCTAAAAAAGTCATATTAGTAATTAATTCCTCAAGCTTTATAAGTGGCGCAGAGATCAGTTTGATTCAATACCTGAGAAATTTGAACGAGCTTAATGTTAAAATCCTAATAGTAATTCCGAAGACAGCTCAATATTTACAATTATTGCCTTCGAATTGTGAAATTATTTTTTTACCTCTGATTTGGTTTGAGCGTTCAATAAATCCATTTTATTTATTTAAATGTTTAATAAATGTTATCTTTTGTTCTTTGAAGATAATAAAAATTATTCGTAACAGAGAGGTAGATATTCTTTATTCAAATTCAATAAAATCTCAAATTTATGGAGTTTTTATAAAACTACTTACAAAGAAAAAACTAATATGGCATATCCGGGACAATTTAAAAAATGATTTGTTGACAAGATTTTTAATTAAAAATAGCGACAAGATTATTTGTATATCTGAGTTTATTTATTTGCAACTAAATATTTCTCTTACTAAAAAATTACTCATTTATGGAGGAATTGACGTAGATGAGTGGCAACCATTTAATGGATATAGTCACTTAAAGGAACGTTTAGGCATATTGCCGGAGACAAAGATAATAGCACAAATAGGCCAACTAACTTCTTGGAAGAATCATTTTGATTTTATTAAGGTTGCAAACGAAATTATTCAGAGATGCCCAAAAAAAGTTCATTTTTTGATAGTTGGTGAGAATTTATCAGGAAAAGAAAAGAAATATAAAAAACAATTAGAAACAGAAATTATAAGGGCAGGGCTGGAAAGACACTTTTCATTTTTGGGCTTTATCAAGAATATTAAAGAAATATATGCTCAAATTGATGTATTAGTTCATCCAGCTATTGATGAACCGTTCGGTAGGGTAGTTGTTGAGGCCATGGCAATGGAAAAACCGATTGTTGCATATAATTGTGGCGGACCAAAGGAAATTATTGTTAATAATCAAACAGGATTTTTAGTTAAAACTTATAATTATAAGGCAATGACTGAAAAAATTATTGCCCTATTAATGGATAGTGAGTTGCAAATAAAATTAGGAAAAGCAGGAAGGCTTAGAGTGATTGAAGAATTCAACTTAAAAGATTATGTTTATAATATGGAAGCATTATTCAATAGCATGTAAATACATATGTACAAAATATTAATTAATGGATTATTACTTAATGAACAATTTACAGGAGTTCAGTACTATACTGAAAATTTATTAAGAGCCATTGGCTCAAAATACAATGAATGTATAGCTATTGAAGTTGTTCTCTCGAAAAACTATAATGGTCAAATTCAAACTAATAATGTTCTTAAAGTTCAAAAGACTCAGGTAAACACATCAAACCGCATTAAAAGAATAATCTTTGAAAATTTCAAGCTAGCTAATTATTACAGACAAAATTATTATCATCTTTATCACTCTCCTGGTTATGTCCTTCCTTATTTTTGGAATCACCCATCTGTAGTCACTATACACGATTTAATAACGCTTGATTATCCTGAATTATGTCAGAAAGAATCAGCTTTATATTTTAATCTTTTCTTCCCAAATTCAATTAAGAAAGCCACAAAAATTATAGCTGTATCCAATAAAGTAAGAGATGAAATAGTAAATCGTTTCGAAATTTTACCGAACAATATTGAAGTAATCTATCATGGAATAGATGATAGTTTTAAAAAAGTCCAATCAGTGGATATCTTAAACAGGATAAGAAATAAGTATAAGCTTCCACAACAATTTATTTTATTCGTCGGCAATATTGAACCTAAAAAAAACCTTGAGAGATTAATTGAGGCATTTAATCAATTAAAAATACATAAAGCACTTAAGCATAAACTTGTTGTAGTTGGGAAAAATGGGTGGAAATATAAATCGATGTATAAACTAATTCAAAAATTGAACATAGGTAGCGAAATTTTATTTACCGGCTATGTTCCCCAAGAGGACCTATCCGGAATTTATTCCCTAGCCGATCTCTTTGTATTCCCATCTTTATGCGAGGGTTTTGGGATACCACCCTTAGAAGCAATGGCTTGCGAAACACCGGTTTTGGTATCAAATATGGGTGCTTTACCTGAAATTACCGGAGGTAATTGTTTGCAAGTGAGTCCTTATCAGATTGATGATATTGCTAAAGGCATTTATACATTACTTATGGACAAAAACCTAAGAAAAAGTACTATTGAAAACAGTAAAAAATGGGTCAAGAATTTTTCCTGGGAAAGGGCTGCAAGTCAGACTATGAAGGTTTATGAAGACGTATTATCCAAAAAAGTATTTTGAAATCCAAAAATTAACCATTGATTTTAAACGTGATGCTGAAAATTATTGATAAAATTAAAAGAAACACCATCCTTAAATCTTCCATCGGCCTATTAATCATTACTTTATTAATTAAGGTTTTTGGTTATGCTGAAAAAATAATTTTGGCCTATTACTACGGTACCAGTTATCAGGTTGATGTTTATACAGTGGTTATAACTATCATATTAAGTCTCTTTTTCTTTTTCAGAGAAATTATCGAGCCAGGTTTTCTGAATGTTTTTATGAGTGCCCAAAAACAAAATGATGAGAAAGGTGCCTGGAGCTTATTTAATCAGGGAATCCGGCTAATATTAATTATTACTATTATCATTTCCATTGTTACTTTTGTATTTCCGGGTAATGTGATTCATATCTTCGCCCCAGGTTTTGACGGTGTAAAATTAAGCCTGTCCACAAAACTTATTCAAATTGCTATTCCTGCTTGTATCTTTCTTGCTATTTCAACATTAACTAGTATTACCTTAAATGCGCTAAAAATATTTGTTTTACCAGCTTCCGGAGAACTAGCTTTTAAAGGGATTATCCTAATTTGTATCATTGCATTTTATCAAGGTTATGGTATAGCGGGAGCAGCAATTGGTATAGTTATTGGTGCAATGGGAAGATTAATAATACATGTTATAAAACTTTACGATAAAATTAGCTTTCGACCCCTACCAACAAACAAAATCTATCGTAAAAAGATTTGGCTACTTACCTGGCCATTGCTTATAGGGGTGACCTTTTCGCAATTAAGTACATTAATAGATAATGTATTTGCATCTTATCTCCAGGAAGGCGCAATTGCAGCATTAAGCTATTCAAAAAAGATTATTGAATTACCTGTTATCATATTTCCATACATTTTAAGTATTGTTATTTTTCCATACTTTTCCCAATTATCCGTAGAGAAAAATCATCAGCGCTTGTCCTTTTTACTTTCCGAATCTTTTCGATGGATAGTTATTGTATTTATTCCCATTAGTGTCTTCTTTTTTATTTATTCTAATTTGATTATTGAAATAATATTACAGCGTGGCGCGTTTAATGCACATTCAACTTTATTGACAGCAGAGCCATTGGCAATTTATTCACTAGGTCTGCTGTTTTTTGCGATTGAAACAATTTTGGTTATTTTTTATTATGCCAATGGCGATACAAGAACTCCTGTTTTTGTTGGGATTATTTGCATTATCTTAAATATCACACTAACTTGGTTTTTCATTCAATTGATAGGTTATCTCGGAATTGCCCTTGCATATGTAATTCAAAAAGTTGTAAAAAATATTATTTTACTTTTATTCTTAAAGAAGAAAATACCTTATAAAAATTCCATAATTATTAGTTTTCTTATAAAAATTATCATTCCTGCCATTATTTTTACACTGTTAATCCTTGGTTCTAAAGTATTAATATCCTCATATTTTGATTCGAAAATTATTTTGAAGACCATATTTTTGGTTATGAGTTTTATTGTTGGGTCTGCTATTTATTTATATTTTATTAAGATATTAAAATTGTTTAAAACAAATTCAATAACTAGTTAGTTAGAAAACTTATATTAAATTTCATTTTGATAAACTTACTTTAAAAAATATGAAAAAGAAGACTATATTTTTTTTAGCCTTAATAATTTCTATGGTGTTAATAACAGAATTGGTAACACGGATTATCTATAAAGATAAATTCAACAGATATTTGCCATATTGTATAAATTTTCAGCCCGATTCTTTGATAGGATTTACATATGAGGCTAATTCTAGTTTCGTTATTAATCATACTCAAATAAATATTAATAATAAAGGTTTTATTGGAAATAACTTTACCAATTGCAAAAAGAGGGGAACATATAGGATTATATTTGTTGGCGCGTGTGGGATTTCTGGAGTCACACATTTAAATTTTTATGCTAACTTCTGTACTACCCTTCAATATCTTTTCGATAAGAATGGGTGGAATGTTGAAATCATAAATTGCGGTATTGATGGAGATCACAGATCTTACGAAGATTTTAATATAATAAAGCAGAAAGTTCTAGATTATAATCCTGACCTAATTATTGCTGAAAGTAATTTTCCTTTCATTTCTTTTAATTATACCAGGGAAGTTTATCGGGGAAATTTAATGGAATATCCAATGAATAATTATAAGTTGAGAGAAGAATTAAAAACGAAAATTGATGAACTATTTAAGTCAAAATATAAATTACTTTTCTTTCTTTATGACCATTCTTACACTATAAAAGCTTTACATAATTACTTTTGGCATAAAGGTTATTTTACACCACTTACCGAAATTTTATTTCTTCATTATTGTAGAAGATTTACAAACCTCAATGGACGACCAAAGTACTGGACCGTGGAAAAATCGACAGATATGATGAAGGCTCTTAATAACGAATTAAGGCTCAAAGGAATAAATCTTTTCTATTTTAGCTATGTAAAAGATATAGATAATATTAACTATTTTAAGGATCACCAGCTTCCTCTGATTTCCTTGTTTAATAGAGAGGAGTTTACTCCATCAATGTTTTACTTTGACGACTCTCATTTTAGTTCAGTAGGTTATAAAACAATTGGTGAAAGGTTCTTTCATATTTTAACTGAGAATGCATTAATACCACCAAGTTTTAACAATAAACATAATTAAGAAAAGAAAGGTTATGATAAATCGTATTTTAAAAAAAAACAGGTTAGTTGGGATTATGGTAGTGCTTTCTTTAGCACTAATTTTTCAGTGCTGTTCAAGCAATCCCCACTATATGTCAGTAAAAACAAATAAAGTCCCTATTATGGATGGTTTAATTGATGAAGTTTGGAATAGCGCAAAAATTGACACTCTTAAAGGAGAAATGTGTGGTGCAGAATGGGATGGGCCCAAAGATTTTTCGGTATTTTTCAGATGTTTGTGGGATGATAAAAATATTTATTTTTTTTTCAATGTATTGGATGATAAAAAAATTAAAAATTTTAATCCCATCGTCCCTTGGTTTGAAAATGATGTCATTGAATTATTCTTTAGTCCTGCAAGAAAAATTAAGGATGAAAATATTTCTCATTTTGGCTTTTTGTATGGAGTAGATTCAATGCTTGTTGTTAATAACAATAGAAGTAGTAAAGATATAAAATACAAAATAATAGATACAAATTCAGGATATAATCTGGAACTTATGATTCCATGGAAAGAAATAGCAGGTATTAATCCGCATGAAGGCATATCTATACCTTTTAATATTGAAGCGTCTGATTGCGATAAAACAGACACAACAAAAGGTATTTATTATGGCAGAGATATTTCTATTAGTTGGTCGCCCAAATCATGCAGGCGCACATGGCAGCAGACTATAAATATTGGTAGTTTGCATTTGGTTGGATTAAAAGAAAACTAGTAATGAGCTAGATAATAGCCATTTGATACAATAAAAATGCAGAGTTCAGATATGGCTGTTGTAAATAATATCAAACCTTTACAAATTGTTTATGTAATCGAAACGTTCCCTTCTTCAACCGAATATTTCATTTTAAATGAAATCCTTTCATTAGAAAAACAGGGAGTTAACTTACTTGTTCTTTCTATCAGAAAACCAAAATCTTCAATTTTTGCATCAGGGTTAGATAGCCTTAAAGCCTCTGTATTGTATGCTAACGACTTCCATTCGTATTTTCTTATCCTCCATTGGTTTACGATTTTAAAAAAAATATCAAACCATTCCAAATTTCCTTTTTTTTCATGGTCTTTCTTCCGACAATTGAAAAACATTTCATTGGCTCTAAGTGTTGAAAAACAACTAAAAAATTACAACATTACTCATGTTCATGCTCATTTTGCATTTATAGCTACAGATGTTGGCTACATATTGTCCAGGCTTTTAAATGTAAACTTTAGTTTTACTGCGCATGCGCAAGACATATATCTAAATCAAAAACGAATTATTGGAAAAATTGAGAGTGCAACATTTGTAGTAACTTGTACCCACTACAATCTAAGGTATCTTAATCAATTGACAAAAAACAGATTTAACGAAAAAATTTATCAGATATATCATGGAATACCTGAAGAGAGGAATGGTTTTCTTCAGGAAAATAAAACAGTTAATTTAACAAATGTTCGAGTCCTTACAGTTGCACGTTTGGTTGAAAAAAAGGGAATTACATATTTGTTAAGGGCTATCAAATTGTTATTGGATAGAGGCATAAAAGTTTCATGTGAAATAATTGGTGATGGACCGTTAAAAAAAGAATTGGTAAATTTTGTTAATAAAGCTAACATCAATAGCTATATAACTTTCAAGGGAACTAAAACGAGAAGTGAAGTACTTCAAGCTATGAGGGTCTCTGATGTTTTTATTTTGCCTAGCATAACTGCTTCAAATGGGGATATGGATGGTTTGCCTAATGTATTATTAGAAGCAATGACCGTGGGGGTGCCAGTAATTTCTACAAACATTTCAGCCGTCCCGGAGTTGGTAGAGGATAATATTACTGGAATTATGGTACCCGAGAAGGATGAAAAAGCAATAGCAGACGCAATTCTTAAACTAATCGATGATCCTGCTTTATATCAATCAATCTTAATCAATGCCAAAAATAAGGTTACTCAGGGATTTAATGTGAATGTCAGTACTAAGAAAATGATTGATCTGTTTCGGAAGTATGAAAAAAATTAAAATATTGTATGGTCTTGAAGCGGCAGGAGGAGGAGCTCTGAAACATCTTGTTTATTTAGCAACAAGATTGAGCGAAAAATATTTTGACATAACAGTTATCCTCTCAAACAAACGAGGAGAAAATATTGATTGCGAAATAACAAAACTCATTAATGCAAACATACAAGTCATCATCATGCCTATCAAAAGGCAAATCCATTTAAGCGATGTTAAAGTACTATGTAAGTTAGTTTCTGTCATGGGGAAAGGCAAATATGATATTGTACATGCCCATAGTTCCAAGGCTGGAGGATTATTTCGAATAGCAGCCTTACTGACTAATATCTCAAATATTTATTATACCCCACATTGCTTCTATTTTCAAAGCAAAGCAGGCTTAACGAAAAAGTTTTTTATTTTTTTAGAGAAAATCCTTGGATTTGCAACGACAGGAATTATTGTATCAGAAAGTGAACAAAAAGCACTGATCAAACATAAAATCATTAACCCTAATAAGGTATTAAACATTAATAATGCAATTGACTTTGATGAATATCAGCATAGCACGGAGATTTTTGAGATAAAAAGAAAATATGGGTTAACGAAAGAATCAATTGTAGTTGGTGCTATTGGTAGACTTACTTATCAAAAAGATTGGGAGACCTTTATTTATGCTGCATTTGAAGTAATAAAAAAAATTCCTGAAACTGAATTTCTGATTGTTGGCGAAGGAGAACTTTATGGTGAGATTAAAAAGTTAATTTTCAAGTTGAATCTGGAAAATAAGATTTTCCTAACAGGCTATGTGCAAAATGTATATGAAATTTATGGAATTATTGATATTTATATTAATACTTCCTTATGGGAAGGCCTTCCTTACGTTTTTCTCGAAGCAATGAGATATAAAAAACCTATTGTCGCAACAGATACAGGTAACGGGAGCATTCTTGTGGATAAGGAAACAGGGTTTATCACGCCTGTGAAGGATTACAAATCCATTGCCAATCAAATAATTTTTTTAATAGAAAATAAAGCTTTAGCAAAGGAAATGGGACAAAGAGGTAACACTTTGCTTATAGAAAAGTATTCATTTGAGAAATTTATACAAGAACATGAGCGCATCTATCAAAAAAGCACTGTTGGAAATTAAAGTGGGTAAAACGCTATACATTTTCAGAAATCAACACTTAATGATTATGACGTAATTTAAACTTTACTGGCTACCAGAAGAATTTAAAACAAAACCAAAAAGGCTGTCTCATAATTTAGGCAGCCTTTTTCATTTCTGGGTAGACTTTGATATTTGTAGCAGATCGAATCTAATTACAACATTAGAAAAATTTCCATAGGGTACATTAATTTTTAAACATATATACAATGCGCTATTTCACATTAAAGTTTTTTTCAAATAACTGTTTAACAAGGTTATATATTTGTTAGCATTTCATAATTATTAATGTATTTTAGCACTTTATAGATCAACCCTTATATCGTTAAAATGAAAAAGCTGATAAAAAAGTATTTCACTGTATTTCTGGGCATTATAATGTTGTTTTCTGCCTGTAATAATAATGGCGGAAATATGAAAATTGCATTGATGTTACCCACCTTAAAAACTGTACGATTCTTAAAGGATAAGGAATGTTTTTTAACAGAAGCTGCAAAGTTAGGCTGCGAAGGAATTGTTGTTGAAGCCGATAATAATGAACAAACGCAGTTTAAACAATTGGAAGATTTGCTAAAACAAGGTGTTAAGGCCATTGCAATAGCAGCTGTAAATTCAAACAGTGCCGGCGAAATGGTGCGACTGGCCAAGAAAAATGGTGTGAAAACTATTGCTTATGATGGTATTTTAACCAACAGTCCCTTGGATTATTGTATTGCATTCGACAATAAAAAAATCGGAACAGTAATGGCTCAATATGCTATTGCTAAAGTTCTTACAGGGAATTATATTATTTTAGGGGGCGATAAATCAAATTTGAATGCAATTTCCATTACCGATGGAGCCCTTGAAGTTCTTGCCCCGTCGATAAAAGATGGTAAAATAAAGGTTGCTTTCACTGGCTATATCGAAGCTTGGAATGGAGATGACGCCTATTACAAAATGAAAAGGTTTCTGAAATTAAGCTCAGGAGATGTTCCGGCGGTGGTTTTAGCCGCTAATGACGATATTGCCAATGGAGCCATAAAGGCTTGTGAAGAAGAAGGTTATCCGACGCCTCTGGTTACCGGTCAGGATGCATCCCTAATAGGTTGCAGAAGTATTATGCAGGGAAAGCAAAAAATGACTGTATATAAACCCATTAAAAAGTTAGCAGCCATGGCTGCAACAGTTGCCTATAAAGCTGCGAAAGGTGAAAAAATTGATGGAGTAAACTCCTCTACCAACAACGGCATGTACGATATCCCAACGATTATAATTGATATACAAGCCGTTGATAAGAGTAACATGGAATCAACCGTACTGGCTGACGGCTTTGAGAAAAAAGACGAAATCATGGCGACACAGTAATGATTGTCATTTTACGATTGCCAGTGCAATCCCATCGTGACCTTTTACCCCAACCGTTTGCAGAATAGTAGCAGTTACATCCTTACATTCCGAAAGCATCGTATTAAAATGTTGAGCTCCTATCACATTTTCGTCTTTACTATTTTTTTTAACTACTTCTCCGTCACGTACTACATTATCCGCCACAATGAGGGTACCTGAGTGGGATAACTGAAGCGACAACTTTAAATATTCCGGGTAGGATGGCTTGTCGGCATCAATAAATATGAGGTCGAACGATT
>CAYZNC010000065.1:0-22155 GCA_964478555.1 uncultured Bacteroidales bacterium
CCCCTTATTTTTGGGTTTGCAAATGTATGAAATTTTATTTTTCCCGCAAACTCTTTAGATTTTTTTTTTGAAATATCAAACACCTCTTACTTTTTCTTTGTGTTTTATGATCTGCTGACGTAATGCTTCTATCACATTCTCAGTAGCTTCCTCAAAAGTTTTCGATTGTTTCTTAGCAAACAATTCGATTCCGGGCATAGTCAATTTTATTTCGGCGACTTTATTATCCAGATCCTGAGTATTTTCCAATTTCAGAAATACTTCGGCGCCAATAATTTCTTCATAAAATTTTACGAGTTTGTTGATTTTTTTATTTACAAAATCAATCAATCTCTTGTCTGCAGTAAAATGTACCGAACTAACTTTGATATCCATAAAACCCTCCATAGTTTTAAGCTCGCGGATGAGCTTGTTTATATATTTTCTTAAGCTTTTCGAAAGTATTATGAGCATAAACCTGCGTTGCAGCAAGGTTTGAATGTCCTAATAGTTCTTTAATAGCACTTATTTCAGCCCCATTATTAAGCATATGCGTTGCAAATGTATGTCGCAATACATGAGGACTCCTTTTATCCAGGGTAGTAACCAGACTCAATGCAGTCCTAACAACTCTGTAAACAAGATTGGGGTACATTTTTTCACCTTTGTCCGTGACAAATAGATAAGCGGATGTATCACCAAACCTCTGGTTTCGCAGCTCAATATAATGATCTATTGTTGCTACCATGCTCAACATAATGGGAATAAACCGTTCTTTATTTCTTTTGCCCAAAACTTTAAGTGTGAGATTAGCTTGATCAATATCGTTACATTTAATATTGATTAGTTCAGCCAACCGAATGCCGGTATTATAAAACAACTCTATAATGAGTTTGTTACGGCACCCTTCAAAATCTCCACCAAAATCAATTTCATCAAAAAGTTGCTGAATTTGGTTTTGAGTAACAAATACAGGAAGTTTTTTCTTATTTTTTAAAGATTCAACCTTAACCAACGGATTAACATCGATACACCCTTGTCGTAAAAGGTATTTATAAAACGATTTTAAGGTAGATATTTTCCTGTTTACCGAACGATTAGAGCAACTATTCTCCAGCAAAGAAACTACCCAGCTTCTCACCAATTTTGAATCGGCCTTAATTAATTGGCCTTCATCAATTCCAATGCTCGTACAGTACTGTTGAAACTGCAATAAATCAATTTGATACGACTCTATCGTTTTTTTTGAATATCGCTTTTCGTATTCCAAATGATTTAAAAACGAAACGATATAATCCATAGCAAATGATGTAAAAAAACATCCTTAATTTTAAGAAACAGAACAGTCTACTCTTCCTTCATCTGAAGCTTCTGAACGTAAACAGCACGTTTTATCTGTTCCCTGCGTTTTACTGAAGGTTTTGAAAACTCCTGCCGGTCTCTTAATTCCTTAATAATTCCGGTTTTTTCAAATTTTCTTTTGAATTTCTTCAAAGCTCTTTCGATGTTTTCGCCTTCTTTTACTGGTACAATAATCATAATTTAGCCAATTTAAATTGAGCCGCAAATTTATCAATTGTATGGTATTAATCAAATATTCTTTTCAAATTTAACCATTTTCTTATAAAAATAAAAGGGCGCAATCTTGAAAATAGAAATATTTTCACTGTTTATTAATACATTACGAGGTAAGGTGTAATTTTTTTTATTTCTTCCCCGGAAAAAATTCCGGCATCCTCCAATTGAGCAATGGATTCTATTTTGTGTGCCGACCGTAGTTTGAATATGGCCTTTGTCTGTTCATACGATATATAAGGATGAGCGTTTACCTTCTTAAACGCATCACTGTTAATTGCTATCTTCTCAATTTTCGTTGTATCAACCCTAACATATTTTTCTATTTTGTTGATAGTTTCAGGCTTAAGGCCATAAACTTCCGACAATTGATTAAAGGCATAAAAACCTCCCAATATTTTTCGGTATTTCAAAATTCGTTGTGCCAAAACAGGTCCTATACCAGGTAGTCCATCTAATGCGGCTGAATCTGCCGTATTGATTTCAATTACATTAATAGATTCTTTAGCATTGAATGAAGAATGACGTGAATAGCTTTTAGATATGCCTTTATCGACTTCTAATTTTTGACGATCTGCTGAATCGCCCATTTTTTCAAACTGAGCTATCTCCTGGTCAAATTGAGTATGATCGATAGTTGGTTGTGGATTCCGCAGCAAAGGAGCTAAAATTCTCAATGATAATACAATTATTATAAGCGATATCATCACTATCACTCCATTTCGTTCAGTTTTCGAAAAGGAAAGATATTCTTTTAAATAGAACTTTGTTTTTTCGAAATTCATAGATCAAGTTGAAATCAGTAATGAACAAAGAAAGTTTAAAAAAACTAAACAGCAAAATCAGAATGGATAGTTGATAGCACCACATATAGCAAAATCAGACGGCTCGCCCTTTCTTTTGGCCTTAAAATATAATTTGCGTTGATTAAAAATCCAGGGATTGGAAGCATTGCTGGCTGGATTACGGGTTTTCATACCTACATCCAAACGAAAAAGGAAGTAATGAAAATCGAAACGTAATCCAATACCGGTGCTAAGAGCAAGGTCCTTATAAAATTTATTCCATTCGAATGCAGCACCCGGTCGACTGGCATCAGGTCTAATCGCCCAAATATTACCCGCATCTGCAAACATTGCTCCCTCGAGTACCCAGGGTAATTTAAATCTGTACTCTACATTAGCTTCTAGCTTAATGTCTCCTGTGCAATTGGGATAGTTACTAATTGAATCAACATAACTACCTGGACCAAGCGTAAGTGCCTGCCACCCTCTTAAACTAAGAGCCCCCCCTGAAAAAAAGCTCTTCTCATAAGGAAGTGAAGTGGAATTACCGTACGGGTAACCAAGACCTGCATACAATCTATAGACTATTTTACTGGCTTCGTTAACTACATGGAAATAATGAAAATCCAAATCGTTGAGTACATATTGAGAGAATGGAGTGTTAAATATTGTATAGCTTCGGTCCTTTGTTTTATCACGATTCAATTTGCTATAGAGGGATAAAAGATTTCCCGCGATTTCGAAATTCCATCGGAAATAACGAAAATCGGTTGTTTTATTCGGTTTTTGATTTTTAAAAATGAGACTATAATTTAAAGCAGAAACAATATGGTTTTTAATGATGTTTTCAAATGATGTTTTTGAAACGTTTCTAAAGAATAGACTCGAACTATCCACATGGTTATAATTGACATAATTGATACTTATCGGCTTTAATATATGATTCACAAAAGCCCCTACTTTCCAGTTATATCCGAATGAAATATTAGCTAAATTCTGCGTAAAATCAGGTCGT
Organism: uncultured Bacteroidales bacterium; assembly: GCA_964478555.1. Lineage (GTDB taxonomy): Bacteria > Bacteroidota > Bacteroidia > Bacteroidales > JAAUTT01 > JAAUTT01. The sequence goes on from CAYZNC010000065.1 coordinate 3,355, forward strand.
TGATTATAGTTATAAGAAATAGAAAAGCTGGTCTTAGGATCATATTTCTTTTTAAATTTGATACTGTTAAAGGGTAAAAGGAACTTTGGAATTTTCAACGTGGCATCAGCGCCATATTCAAGAGTGTAATGAAATTGCGGCTTATCCGTTTTTTTCACAGCTTCGGAAGCACCCCTGAGTTTAAGATTGAAATTTTCTGCATTTCTAAATAAGCTTCGGTGCTGATAAATAAGATTCAGCGCACCTCCAAAATTACCATCCGAATTGGTGCCGTCAACTTCCACTCCAAAGGATTGTATACTATCCAACAAACTCAGCTGAATCTGGCAGTCCAGGTAATTAAACTGACTCGTATCATTTCTTGTGCTTCCATTGAATTGAATATTGGGGGTATTAAAAACATTTAAGGAAAGCAAGTGGCTTTTGGTTTCGTCCACATTCAATACTTTATATAAAGTTCCGGGATCGATATAATTGGATTGTAAAATGGTACCGGGGTTAACCCAGGACCGCTGATAATACATAATTTGAATCCCATTTTGAGACAGAGAATCCTGTATCGTTCGCGATGTATCCGTTTTTATTACGCCTGATTTGATGACAACTTTGTCTATTTTATATTGCCTGTATGGGATACTTTGGTTATTAACCGTTCTTATCCGGTTTTTAATATTCAGCATCAAATCAACTTTCATCAGAGATGTATCTGCATCATAACTAATTGCTTCGCGATTGAAGTAATAAAACCCATTATTTTTTAAAAAGTACTCCATTCTTGTACGTTCATTATCCAAAACATCTCTATCGAATAATGCACCTCTCTTTATAAGCGAATTAACGGTATCAGTATAAACATAGGTTTGAATCAAAGTATCTTCAAATGTATATTTAATGCTTCGCACCGTATATGGCTTATTAGCTTTTATGTGATAGATTATTTTTACTTTATTCTTCTTAAAAATTAACGTATCGGAAACATTGGCTTTATAATAGCCCTTATTACTCATAAAAAGTTTCAATTGATTGAGATCCTTTTTAGTAGCAAACAGATCCCATATGACAGGAGCCTCCCCTTGCTTACGTAAATATTTGTTTATGCCATTGTCCTTATGGATATCTGAAAGATTATATAATCCAAGGTAAAGACGCAGACCTAAAAAGCCAAGAATCCTTTTATTGGGTTTCTGGCGGATATAACTTTTTAGTTCATCATGATTAATTCGATTGTTATCAACCTTAACTTTTACAAGGTTTAATAGATATTTGCCTGATGGAACGTATTTTGTTGGTTTACAGCTAAAAAGCATCAGACAAATCAATATCAAATTGATAATTCTCTTGTAACTGTATGTTGATGAACGATGCAAATTGGAAAAATTGAATATTTTTGTGATCGAAAATTAATGCGTTAAATAAATGACAAAAATAATAACATGATTGAATAGATCATCAAAAAACATGCTAAGTATAAAGAAAATAAAACTTATCAAATCTTTAGAATCGAAAAAAGGTCGTAAAGAACACGGTTTGTTCCTGGTGGAAGGCGATAAAATGGTTTCAGAAATGATCTCTTCACGATTCCCCATCACTTACATCGCCGCCACGGAAGATTGGTACACAAGAACCGGACAGTTGAGTTCTGTTGTAGAAAAAGACATCGTAAGTCAAAAGGAATTAGACAAGATTAGTTTTTTGAAAACTCCCCAGAACGTACTTTGTATAGCTAAAGTACCTGATAACAGCCTGAATTTGCCAGAACTTAAAAATAATCTCGTCTTATTACTCGACACGATTCAGGATCCGGGTAACTTAGGTACTATTATCCGGATAGCTGACTGGTTTGGTATTGAGCATATTATATGTAGCACCGATTGCGCTGACGTCTTTAATCCTAAAGTTGTACAAGCTACCATGGGGTCAATTTGCAGGGTTAAAGTTTATTATGAATATTTTAAAGACATATTGAAGCAGATCAAACTATTAGGCCTGCCCATATACGGAACAACTTTAGAAGGCGAAAATATTTATAAGGCCTCCTTAACAGCGTATGGTTTCATTATGATGGGCAACGAATCGAAAGGAATTAATGCTTCTTGGATTAACATGCTGGATAAACAACTTTTCATTCCATTTTATCCCACTGTTAAAAAAAGATCGGAATCACTGAATGTTGCTTCTGCAGCAGCAATTCTATGTGCTGAATTCAGAAGAAGGTTATTATAATCATTTTAATTTAAAGAGTTTCAAAAAGCCTTTCATAAACAAAAACTTTTTGATAGTCGTCATATTTTTATAGACGAAAGTAGAAATTTACTTGATCAAAGTATTTTTTGAATTGACAAACGGCTTATTGCTTATCAGACAATTAGGTTTAAAAGACAGTGATAACCATAAACATATTTGTTTTTTTTGCGTAAAACCCTCAAAAAACTCAATACATTTACCGATTACTATTACTAACTAACTAACTTCATATATAAGTTATAAGGTAATAAATCACAAGTTTTGGCCTTTATAATGGAAGAAAAACTGATTTTTATAGTGGATGATGACAAGGTTATTTTAAACTTGCTCGAATACACATTTAGAAGCCTTGAAGGATATGAGGTAAAAACCTTTTATTCAGGAGAAGATTGTTTAAAAAATTTGGATCTTAAACCAGACCTGATTGTACTCGATCACATTTTCTCTCTAGCTGGACAAACCAATATGACAGGGCTTGATACACTAAAAGAACTCCGCAAAAAAGACCTAACCACACCTGTAATTATTCTCTCCTCCCAGGATGACTCCTCACTAGTTCGTGAATTTATTCTGAACGGCGCTGCCAAATACATTACGAAAAAAGATTATTTTATAGACACTTTAATTGAATCGGTGCTAAAAGTTATTGCTAATTAATTTGAAATAAGTCAACACCTCAAAGGTATATCGATATATAGAGACGCAAAATCTGTACGTCTCTACAATGTTTTATCCAACATTACAATTAATTAACCATTGTTGATCGAATTCGCGTAACGTTTTCTATCAATCTCGTTAAGCAATATTTTTCTTAATCTGATTGATTTTGGTGTAACTTCAACATATTCATCCTCCTGAATATATTCCAAAGCCTCTTCCAACGAAAACTTAATAGCAGGCGCAATACGCATTTTTTCGTCTGATCCGGTAGCTCTCATATTTGTCAGCTTTTTGGTTTTTGTAAGATTCAGTCCTATATCGCCTGAGCGTGTATTCTCGCCTATCACCTGACCTTCATATATCTCATCTCCCGGATCTACAAAAAACTTACCACGATCCTGTAGTTTATGAAGTGCATAAGCAATAGCCTGGCCCGTTTCTATAGATATTAAAGAACCATTAATTCGCTTTTCAATTTCACCTTTCCATGGGGCAAATTCAAGAAAACGATGTGTCATTATCGCTTCGCCTGCTGTTGCTGTAAGAACCAGGTTGCGTAATCCGATGATGCCTCTCGACGGAATATTAAACTCCAGGTGAACCCTGTCTCCCTTCCGTTCCATTTTCAACATCTCTCCCCTTCTTCTGGAAACCAATTCAATGGCTTTACCGGCTGATTCTTCCGTCAAGTCCATAGAAAGAACTTCGACAGGTTCACATCTTTCGCCTCCCACCATTTTAATAATTACTTTAGGCTGACCAACCTGAAGTTCATATCCTTCACGCCTCATAGTTTCGATGAGAATAGAAAGGTGCAATACCCCACGGCCAAATACCGTAAAAGCATCGGCCGAATCAGTTGGTTCCAGCCTCATGGCAATATTTTTTTCGAGTTCCTTTTCAAGCCGGTCTCTGATGTGCCGGGAAGTGACGTACTTGCCATCTCTACCAAAAAAAGGCGAATTATTGATGGTAAACAACATACTCATGGTTGGTTCGTCAATAGAAATAGTTTCGAGTGGTTCGGGATTTTCAAGATCAGCTATCGTATCACCAATATTGAAGTCGTCAATACCAACAAGTGCGCAAATCTCGCCTGAAGTTACCGTTGAAACTTTCCTTTTACTAAAACCTTCGAAAATCAAAAGCTCTTTTATCCTTGTTCTAACAATTGACAAATCGCGTTTCACAAGCGATACTTGCATATTTTCACGAAGTTCGCCACGATGAACTCTCCCAATAGCAATTCGGCCAACGTAGGAAGAGTACTCCAGAGAAGTAATAAGCATTTGAGGTGTTCCATTCAAATGTTTGGGCGCGGGAATGTGTTTCAGGATACAATCGAAAAGTGCAGAAATGTCATTTGAAGGCTTTTCCCAACTGTCGGACATCCAGCCTTGTTTGGCAGAGCCATATATTGTTGGAAAATTAAGCTGATCTTCAGTAGCATCGAGGTTAAACATCAACTCAAAAACTTCTTCCTGAACTTCATGAGGCCTACAGTTTGGCTTATCTACCTTATTAATTAACACAATGGGTTTTTTCCCTAATTGCAACGCTTTCTGCAGTACAAACCTTGTTTGAGGCATCGTTCCTTCAAAAGCATCCACCAAAAGTATCACTCCATCAATCATATTAAGCACACGCTCTACTTCGCCGCCAAAATCGGCATGCCCTGGTGTATCTATAATATTAATTTTGGTACCCTTATAAACAACGGATACATTTTTTGCCAAAATGGTGATACCTCGCTCACGTTCCAATTCATTACTGTCCATGATTAACTCGCCCGGATGTTCGTGTTCCTTAAACAAGTTACCCATTACCAGCATTTTATCGACTAAGGTTGTTTTTCCATGATCAACATGGGCAATAATTGCTATATTTCTTATATTTTGCATCATAATATTTCCGAAAATTGGGTTGCAAATGTAATGAAAATTATTCCGTTTAAATTTCTTTTCATATTAAGATTTAAATTTATACTTTTGCACCTTGAAATTTTTACAAAGTGAAGTCTAATCGGCAGTTTGTCATTCTCTTTAAGGGATTGTCGGCAGGTAATCATGATTTTGTCTTTGATGTTGACAAAAGGTTCTTTGATGATTTTGAAGGGAGTGAGATCAAAGAAGGAAAAATTAATGTTTTTGTAAATCTTGCAAAGACTGCAAATTTTCTTGAACTCAGCTTCAGATTGAAAGGTAGTGTTTTAATGACCTGCGACAGATGTTTGGATGAGTTTGAATTACCAATTGAATATTTGACCAAATTATATGTTAAATTTGGAGACGCTACTGACGTTCAAGATGATGAAATTATTATGCTTCCTTATTCAGAAAGTGAGCTGGATATAAAACAATTCATCTATGAATATGTACATTTGAGCCTTCCTTACAAACGAGTTCATCCGAATGACAAGAAAGGTAAGAGCACTTGTAATGCTGAAATGCTAAAAAAGCTAGGTGAATATTCGGTTAAAGAACATACCGAAACTCCCTGGGATGATTTAAAAAAATTAATGAATAAAAATTAAAAGTTAAGATTATGCCAAATCCAAAACGGAAACATTCGAAACAAAGAAGAGATAAAAGAAGAACGCATGATAATGCTGTAGTTCCTACAACCGCTAAGTGTAGTAATTGTGGAGCAACCGTTTTATACCACAGGGTATGTCCCGAGTGTGGTTATTATCGCGGAAAACTTGCTATCGAGAAAGAAGTTACTGCATAACATTGGGTTAACTATATCCTATAATTCAATATGATAAGGATAGGCTTAGATGTAATGGGAGGTGATTATGCGCCCGGCGTTAACATTGCCGGGACAATGCTTGCCCGAAAACTATTAGGCGATGTGAAGTTAGTGCTTATCGGTGATCAACCGAAAATAGAAGCATTAATTAAAGCTAAAAATGGTGAAAGTTTTTCAGGACTTGAAATAGTTCACGCGTCTGAGGTTATTGAAATGGGAGACCATCCTGCCAAAGCATTTGCTCAAAAGGTTAATTCGAGCATTAATTTGGGCTTTCAATTATTGAAAAATGCCCAAATAGATGGCTTTGCAAGTGCAGGTAGTACTGGAGCTATGATGGTAGGCGCCATGTACACGGTTAAGTCTATTCCAGGTATTATTAGGCCAGCAATAACGTCTCCAATCCCAAAGCCAAGCGGTAAATACAGCTTAATACTCGATGTGGGCTTAAACTCAGATTGTAAGCCCGATGTACTTTACCAATATGGAATACTTGGGTCATTATACGCAGAATATGTATATGGTTATTCGAACCCTAAAGTTGGGTTGTTAAACATTGGCTCGGAAGAAGAAAAAGGCAACCTTTTAACTAAAGCGGCCTATCAAATAATGTCAGGAACTAAGGATTTCAACTTTATTGGAAATATTGAAGGGAATGATATTTTTAGTGACGATGTTGATGTTGTTGTATGCGACGGATTTGTTGGTAATATCGTGCTCAAACAGGCTGAAGCACTTTATCATTTGGTAAAAGAACGTAATATTGACGACCCCTATTTTTCTAAGTTCAATTTCGAAAATTACGGGGGGACACCTGTACTTGGGATTAATTCAAATGTAATTATCGGACATGGAGTATCCAATGACGTGGCAATAAAGAATATGTTATTGCAAACCAAAGGAGTCATCGACGCTAACTTGCCCACAAAAATCAGGGAATTTTTCAAATAATGAGTAACGTAAGAGCAGCTATCACTGGTATTGAGGCATTCCTGCCCGATTACAGACTGACCAACGACGAAATCAGCCACATGGTGGACACTTCTGATGAGTGGATCATGCAACGAATTGGAATCAAGGAAAGAAGAATATTAAAGGGCGATGGTTTAGCCACCTCTGATATGGGTACCGAAGCTGTGAAAAAACTACTTGCAAAAACCCATACCAATCCTGAGGATATAGAATTGATATTAGTCGCCACGGTTACTCCTGATATGTTTTTCCCATCTACAGCTTGTATTATTGCTGATAAAGTTGGAATTAAAAATTCATGGGGATTTGATTTGAGCGCTGCATGCTCTGGTTTTATTTTCGCCTTGGAGACAGCATCTCAGTTTATCGAAGCCGGAAAATATAAAAAGATTATTCTGGTTGCAGGCGACAAAATGTCGGCTATTACAAATTATGCTGACAGAGCAACATGCCCTTTATTTGGCGATGCAGCTGTAGCAATGTTGATTGAACCCACCACGGAAGATGTTGGTGTTATGGATAATATTTGCAGGATTGATGGCTCCGGAAGACATCATTTACATCTGAGAGCTGGTGGTTCTTTAAAACCAGCATCTCATGAAACAGTTGATTCCTCGGAGCATTACTTATTTCAGGAAGGTCAGATCGTCTTTAAAATTGCCGTAGTCAAAATGGCTGAAATAACAGCCGAGATTATGGAGAAAAATAATATTACAGCCGACACCCTTGCTTGGTTAGTTCCACACCAGGCCAATATGAGAATTATTGAGGCCACTGCCCGACGCATGGGTATCAGTAAAGAAAAGGTGATGATCAATATTGAAAAATACGGCAACACCACAGCTGCGACTATACCTTTATGTCTCTGGGAATGGGAAAAACAATTGAAAAAAGGTGATAAATTAGTGCTTACAGCTTTTGGAGGTGGATTCACCTGGGGTTCAATATACCTGAAATGGGCTTATAATTCATAAGGGAATTTTTATCCCAACTACGATAACATCATCGGTTTGTTCGTAGTTGCCTTTCCAGTTAACAAATTCCATTTTAACTCTTTCCTTTTGGTCAACGAAAGGTACATGTGCTATTGAAATTAGAAAATTCCGCATTTTTGAAGGTTTATACTTCTTGTTAAAAGCGCCTCCAAACTGATCCGGAAAACCATCCGAACTCATATAAATAGAATCTCCCTTCTGTAATTTTACCTCATGATTGGTGAACATCTCATCAGTAGGATGAATGCCAACCGGAATGTGATTCCCCTTATATTCTATCAATTCAGCACCGGTTTGCGAATTTAATCTTACAAGACAAATTGTATGATAGGCAGTTGCATATTGAAAAGATTTATATTCTTTATCAAAAATACAGAGCGCTATATGCATCCCGTCCTGTATGTTGTCCAAACCATTATCCTGATGCAAGGCCTGGATAAAAAAGTTTTTTAAAGTATCTAATATCATGGCGGCATCAAAATCTTTGTTTTCCAACTGAGAAGTAATTTGATTCAGAAATGAAATGCCAAGCATGCTCAATAAAGATCCTGAAAGCCCATGGCCCGTACAGTCCGCAACAGCAAGCAATCGTTTACCATCTTTCATCTCTTTAAACCAATAGAAATCTCCACTCACAATATTCTTAGGTTCATAAACAATAAAATGTTCGGGAAAAATACTGGAAAATTCATGCGATGGAGCCAATACGGCATTCTGAATAAAACTGGCGTAACTTATACTTTCGGTAATCTCGTTATTGGCAAGATCCAAGCCTTCTGCAATCGTAACTATTTCTTCGTTCTGAGCTTGCATTTCAGTATTCAACGAATGAAGTTTGCTATTTTGATCTTCAATTTCTTTTTTTTGTGACGATAGCTCAGTATTTAATTTATGCAATGATTTATGGGCTATTTTCAATTCTTCAACTTTATTTCTCAATTCATCTCTTTGCACAAAAAACCAACCTATAAGCTTGGCAATTTTCCCAAACTCATCATTTTTACTAAGATATTTTTTAATTGTATCTGTGCTCTCCGCACTCAGTGCAGTTTCGATATTATTTAGTGGCTTTATTACCAGTAAATTATATGTAAAATAAATAATTAAAAACAACATCAGACAAAAGCTAATAAAGAAAACATCAAAATAGTTATTGATAACCTTCATATTTTCAAAAAAAGGATTGTTCTTTAATATATCCAAATGAGCAATTCGGTTATACTGATAGTCTGTAAAAAAAAATTCTCCGGCATTATTATTATTATTATTATGCGGTTTTTTATCGTCATTCAATACCAGCGTTATGTTACAGTTTGTAATTTTTCTTAACATTTCCAAATAGTTGGCATCCCATAACTTTCCAAAGATGACAAATCCTTTGGGATTACCTAATCTTTTGGTATCATCGGAGGTATGAACGGTCGACCCAAATAACTGCATAAGTCCATATTTTGTAACCAGGAAAAAGTCGAACTTCCGGTCATTATATAAGGAATCGAATATAGCGGGAGGTATGCCAATGGTATCTTTTAGGGTAGGCGACAAGTCTCTGTACACCAATGTTTTGCTCAAGTTGTATATTTGCACAAAACTAATACCTACGTTTTGCGGATGAGATATTGTCAATTCTCCCTCTTCTCGACTTGGATGTTTGATAAAATCAATCATCCAGGAAAAAACTGAATAATCAAAAACCATTTTCTCATAAGCATCTAGTTTTGTCTGCAATACAGCGTCAATAGATTCAATAAGTTCGTGTTTTTGAATAACTTGCGTCAAATGGTTTTTTTTATTGAGAATCAGAAAGAAAATGAAGTACCCAAGAATAAATAAAACAAGTGTGATGCCCAAGGTTAACAGAACCCTGGACTTAATACTTACGTTCTTTTTCTCAAATAAAATCATGATTAAGTTTAGCAGTCATTTTAAAGTTAAAAACAATACGCAACTAAACCAAGTCTTTCCGACTTAATTTAGTGTTTTTTAAAAAAATTACAGCATTGCAAATAAAGTTTAGCGATCAGGATAAATTCAATAAAATTTTGTCAGGTTTATGTACTCCAGAATTTGTATCCTGCTTACAAAATGATATTTTTGCACCAGTTTTCTAAATATTCCAGTGGGCAAAAAAAAGAATTTACCAATAATTTGTAATGTAGAGATAGAGGATATTGCTGCTGAAGGTAAGGCTATTGCCAAAATTGATGGCTTGGTTATATTTATACCTTATGTTGTACCAGGCGATATCGTGGATGTTCAGGTTACCAAAAAACGTTCGAACTACATGGAAGCCCTTCCTGTGTTATTTCACAAATATTCCGAAGTCCGACAACAACCTGCATGTGAGCATTTTGGGATTTGTGGTGGTTGTAAATGGCAGAATCTACCATATAAACAACAACTTTATTATAAGCAAAAACAGGTTTCTGATGTTTTTATCAGGATAGGGAAACTTGATATTCCTGAAATTTCAGCTATCATTGCTTCGGATAATGAATATTTTTATCGGAACAAGCTCGAGTTTACATTTTCAAACAGTCGATGGCTCACACTTGAAGAAATTGCTTCAGGCCGCGATTTCGATCGCAGAGCACTAGGATTTCATATTCCTGAAATGTTTGATAAAATACTGGATATTAAAAAGTGTTGGCTTCAAAGAGATCCATCAAATAACATTCGCAATTTGGCAAAAAGCTTTGCACTCCAAAACAATTTGCAATTTTTCAACCTTCACAATCACCAGGGATTCCTCCGCAACATTATTATAAGAACCTCAAATACAGGTGAATTGATGATTATCGTTTCCTTCTTTCATGAGCTGGAATCCGATCGCATAGCATTGCTTGACCACTTATCGAATAATTGTCCTGATATTACTTCTCTGATGTACGTTATTAATTCAAAAGATAACGATACCATAGCTGACCAGGATATCATCCTATATAAAGGTAAGGATCATATGATCGAAAAAATGGAAGATTTGGAATTCAAAATTGGTCCGAAATCTTTCTTTCAAACTAACTCGGAGCAAGCCTTTAAACTATATAGTATTACCCGTGAATTTGCAGGTTTAACCGGTAATGAGGTTGTTTACGACCTATATACCGGAACTGGTACCATCGCTAATTTTGTGGCTCATAAAGCAGCCAAAGTTATTGGCATTGAGTTCATCCCGGAAGCCATTGAAAACGCCATTGAAAATTCAAGCATAAATAAAATATCGAATACCGAATTTTTTTCAGGTGATATCAAAAATGTTCTCACAAATGCATTTATAGAAGAGCATGGGCATCCAGATGTGATCATTCTTGACCCCCCGCGAGCCGGTATTCATCCGAACGTTATTGACGCCATTCTTTATACGATGCCACGAAGAATTGTTTATGTTAGTTGCAACCCTGCAAGTCAGGCACGGGATCTCTCACTTTTAAAAGATCATTATCGCATTACTGCAATACAACCAGTGGACATGTTTCCTCATACACATCACGTAGAAAATGTTGTTCGCTTGGAGCACTTCTAATGCCGGATAACTACATTATGTGCGATCGTCGCTATGGAGAAAGCCTTGGTTTCTGATTACTTCTAAAAAACTTTTTGAGAATATTTCGTTATCTTTTTTGGTATAGCGTAAGTCTGTAAATATCTGAGCAAGTGTTTCTTTGTTATTTATTTTAAGCAATTCCTTTGTAAACTCCAGGTTTTCTTTCTCTTTGTACAAATTATCGATTTCGGCCGTACCATAATCGCAGTAAACGTTATTATGAACTATTGCTTCCAAAGGTAATCTATCTGTTAAACCCGGATTCTCGTTTGGATAACCCATAACTAAAGTTGTAATAGGCACTACATATTTAGGTAATTGGAGTATTTTTATAATAGATTCGGCATTATAGGTTGTTGTGCCAAGGTAACAAATACCCATACCATTTGCTTCAGCAGCAATTGCAACATTTTGAGCCGCTAAAATGGCATCAATTGCGGCAGTAATAAATGAAAGAAAATTGTCATAGCCAGGTACAGCCTGTCGAAGATAGCACCATTTATTGAAACGATTAAAATCGGCACAAAATGTCAGAACCACGGGAGCTTCCAAAACCATTTTCTGTTTAAAGTGAGCTTCCCAAAGTTTTTCCCTGATTTCATTTTCTTTGCTTACAACAATGCTATACACTTGCATATTGCCTGTGGTTGAAGCACGAGTACCTGCTTCTAAAATTTGTTTTAAAACATGTTCAGGAATTTCATCGGGTTTGTATTTTCTTATAGATTTGTGGTTAAGTAAGTTAAATATCATGATGAATGTATTAAATTTAAATTGCGGCCAAAGTTACTATTTTTGTTTTGTTTCTTTAAAAACTCATCTCACTTGTATATGGTTATTGCTGTACCAATTAATATATCGATGCGGAAAACACATTTGATTTAACAACCTTTTTAATGGCCTAACGTATTAAAAGTGTATGTAAAAAATAGTTGCTTTTTTTATGTATTTTTACCAAAAAGCATTAACTTTAATAAAATTTGAACAAGATTATGAAAAGATTTTTTATTGTACTGATTATTTGCACACTATCGGCTATCGTAATGGGCTCATGCCAGGGTAATAAAAAATGTCCTGCTTATTCTCAGAATAAAACAGAACAAACTACTACTCACACAAGGTCGTAAATGTCCATCTAAATTGGAATTCTTCGGAATTCAAGTATTTTGATAGCATTTTCGTTATCAAGATATTAATCTTTTTATTAAGTTTGCATAATATTTGGCAAATACTTGATGAAAAGATTTTTTCTTTTATGGGTAACAATCGCTTCCGTGTGCGCCACGATAGCCGCTCAGGGCGATATTGACAACCAAGATAAAATATTCTACCGAAATGAAAAGTCGTTAGCCTTTATGCTCAATAGTAATGGCTGGGGATTTAATGGCCGTTATGCCAAAAGGAAAGATGCTGCCAATAAGATTTTTTATGATGTGGATTTTGCTTACCTCAAACATCCCAAGGAAGTACGTGTAACTAGCTTGATAAATCCCAGTTCTCAAAGTTTTGTTTTAGGAAAGCAGTATATAGCCCTTGATTTTCGTTTTGGATATGGCAAGCAAAAGGAAATTTACAGAAAATTTGACGTTGGCGGAATCTCGGTACGAAGATTTCAATCGATAGGCCCATCGATATCCGTACTTAAACCTATCTATTATGAGATGGCAAAAGGACAAAATGACATGGTTACAGAAAAATTTAATAAAGATAGCAGTGAATTCATTATAGGCAAGGCTTCATTTTTCAAAGGAATCGACGAGCTTAAAGTAATCCCGGGAGGCTTCGTAAAATTAGGGTTGAGTTTTGAATATAGCCGGTTAGATCAGGTTATTCACTCCCTTGATGCAGGGGTTATAGGAGAAGCCTTTTTGCAAAAACTGCCCATTATGGCTACCAAACATAATAGCTGGTTCTTTCTCACACTTTTTATTAGTTATCGTATAGGGAAAGTGGTTGACCCAAATAAAAGAAAACAGAAGGAAAAACCTAAAAAAGAAGACTTTTTAAATTAAATCGATGCTTGACAATCTCCGTCAACACTCATCCAGTCCTCGTGAATGCTTATTTTGAAATTTATGTTAATTAAATAACAGGAATTTTCAATTATGTATTAAATTTGTGCTTTCTTTTAAAAATCAAAATAATTAGTTAACAAATAAATAGAATTTACTATGGCAAAAATTAAAGTAGGTATTAATGGTTTTGGCAGAATTGGAAGGCTCACGTTCAGAGCTGCAATGGGCAGAAATGATATTGAAGTTGTTGGTATCAATGACCTGATCGATGTTGAATATATGGCTTATATGCTTCGCTACGATACTATTCATGGCCAATTTAAAGGTACAGTTGCAGTAAAAGACGGTAAACTTGTAGTTAACGGACAAGCTATACGTGTAACTGCAGAAAAAGATCCCGCTAATTTAAAATGGAATGAAGTTGGTGCAGAATATGTTATCGAATCAACCGGCTTATTTCTCGCTCGTGATAAAGCAGAAGCTCACATCAAAGCTGGCGCTAAGCGTGTAGTTTTGTCTGCTCCTTCCAAGGATGAGACTCCTATGTTTGTTTACGGAGTAAACCATAAGGAATACACTAAAGAAATGAACATTTTTTCTAATGCTTCTTGCACTACTAACTGTTTAGCTCCTGTTACAAAAGTATTAAATGACAAGTTTGGTATCGTTGAAGGTTTAATGACAACTGTTCATGCTACCACTGCAACACAAAAAACTGTTGATGGTCCTTCCGCAAAAGATTGGAGAGGCGGTCGTGCAGCTGCAGGAAATATTATTCCTTCATCAACTGGTGCTGCAAAAGCTGTTACAAAAGTTATCCCTGCATTGAAGGGTAAATTAACCGGTATGGCTTTCCGCGTTCCCACGCTCAATGTATCTGTGGTTGATTTAACATGTCGTATTGAAAAAGGTACTACCTACGAAGATATATGCAAGGCTATGAAAGAAGCCTCTGAAGGAGAATTAAAAGGTATCCTCGGATATACTGAAGATGAAGTAGTATCAAGCGATTTCATTGGTGATTCCCGTACTTCCATATTCGATGCAAAAGCTGGAATTATGCTGAATGCTAACTTCGTTAAGATAGTTTCCTGGTATGATAACGAATGGGGTTATTCCTCCAAACTTCTTGATATGATTGTTTATACAAATACTGTAAAATAAATTCTATTGGTTTTCTGTTATAAAAAAATCCCGCGATTGGCGGGATTTTTTTATGAATATGTCTCAACAAGATTAAACGGCATCTTTAACAAGGTCTTAAAATGTTTACCCAAGTCCCTGATTGATTCATCGTCTTCTTCAAAATGCCAGTTAACCTGACATTGAAAACCACTATCATAAAATTGCTTAATCATTTTAAACATGGCAAGAATTGATTTTGACGATCCACTATTGATATAATCCAGTTTAACATCAATCTTAGTGTGAACATTGGACTTGGGAAAATATTCCTGAAGCCAGTTCATAATCGGATCATAAAATACGGCAGGATTTTCAGGTATTGATCTACCCTCAATCCTAAGTAATCCATTTTTTGCGCTAAAATTGACAGCTGGAGTACTATATGTTCTTTCGATAACCAAATCTTTCATATTACAATTTATTAAAATTATCATAAACAATTTTTTTAGCAAGGATTAAGGTAGTAAAAATAACCATACGTTATACTCAACAAATCTAAAGAGAACGCTGATTTGAACGTATAGTGCTTACTATAAAAGATTTAAAAAAAATTGTTCTAATTATAAATTTAGTTAAAATTTAAAAGAAATAAAAATATTTTCATTATCAAACAATTGTTTAATCAACAATCAATTCAGTTAACGGTTAATATGGTGTGATTATTTGTAAATTGGCCACTCTAATTTTATTTTATGAAGAATATCGTTTTTGATTTTGACATGATTAGTAAAGTGTATTCAAACTTTCAATCTAAAATTAACACAGCTCGTAAGGTACTGAACAAACCTTTAACATTAACGGAGAAAATTCTTTATGCACATCTGGCTGAGGGCAATCCCTCCAAAGGTTATAAAAGCGGAAGTGATTATGTCGACTTCAGTCCCGACAGAGTAGCTATGCAAGATGCAACAGCCCAAATGGCATTGCTGCAATTTATACAGGCTGGCATCGATAAGGTTGCGGTCCCAACGACAGTTCATTGCGATCACTTGATTATTGCCAAGGAAGGTGCTGCAAAAGACTTAAAAACTGCCAAGGTCACCAACAAAGAAGTATATGACTTTCTAGCTTCGGTATCAAACAAATACGGAATTGGATTCTGGAAACCAGGTGCTGGCATAATACATCAGGTAATTCTGGAAAATTATGCTTTTCCCGGCGGTATGATGATAGGAACTGACTCTCATACTGTTAATGCAGGAGGATTAGGCATGATTGCTATTGGGGTTGGAGGCGCTGATGCAGTGGACGTAATGGCAGGTATGCCCTGGGAGCTTAAATTCCCTAAATTAATAGGCATAAAACTAACTGGAAAACTAAACGGATGGGCATCTGCCAAGGATGTGATTTTAAAAGTAGCCGGTATACTCACAGTTAAGGGGGGAACAGGTTATATTCTCGAATATTTTGGCGAAGGCGCTAAAAGCATTTCTTGCACAGGCAAAGGAACTATTTGCAATATGGGTGCCGAAATAGGCGCAACCACTTCAATTTTCGGATATGACGAAAAAATGGCTTCCTACCTTACCTCAACAGGACGGGCAAAAATTGCTGAAATGGCAAATGAACTCAATCTTTATTTAACAGGTGATCCCGAAGTTTACGAGAATCCTTCAACTTATTTTGACCAGGTAATCGAAATCAATTTATCTACACTTGAACCTCATATTAACGGGCCCTTCACCCCCGACAAAGCATGGTCTCTATCGGAATTTAAAAAAGCGGTGACTGAAAACGAATACCCAAGAAAACTCGAAGTAGGGTTAATTGGCTCATGTACTAATTCCTCCTATGAAGATATTACCCGTGCCTCCTCTATTGTCAATCAGGCTTTAACCAAAAACCTCAAGGTTAAATCAGAATACACCATAACTCCGGGGTCCGAAATGGTTCGGTACACCATGGAGCGAGATGGCTTGATTAAAGTGTTTGAAGAAATCGGAGGTCTTGTTTTGGCAAATGCTTGTGGCCCGTGTATTGGCCAATGGACTCGTAAAGACGCTGATAAACAAAAGCCTAATTCAATCATCACATCGTTTAACCGCAACTTTGCAAAACGAAATGACGGGAATCCAAACACCTTTGCATTTGTTGCATCTCCTGAAATTGTTACCGCTTTGGTGATTGCCGGCGATCTTGGATTTAATCCGATTACCGATGAACTTGTAAATGAGAATGGTGAAAAGGTAAAACTTACTGAACCTAAGGGATTGGAGCTTCCTATTAATGGGTTCGATGTTGAAAACAATGGTTATCAGGCACCCGCAGAAGACGGAAGCAAGGTACAGATTGTTGTTGATCCTTCTTCAGATCGTTTGCAATTGCTAGAACCCTTTTCCAAATGGAAGGGTGAAGATTACATAGGCTTGAAGCTTCTGATAAAGGTCAAAGGCAAATGCACTACAGACCATATTTCGATGGCTGGTAAATGGCTTCTGTATCGCGGACATCTTGATCAAATATCAAACAATTTACTCATTGGCGCAGTTAACGCATTTAATGATAAAACAAATGCTGTTAAAAATCAGCTAACCGGCGAATACACAACTGTTCCTGAAGCCGCCAGAGCTTATAAAAGTACAAATACGGGGTCTATTATAATTGGAGACGAAAACTATGGTGAAGGGTCTTCACGCGAACATGCAGCTATGGAGCCTCGACATTTAAACGTAAAGGTAGTACTCGTTAAATCCTTTGCCCGAATTCACGAAACGAATCTTAAAAAACAGGGAATTTTGGCTTTAACTTTTGCAGATAAAAACGATTACGATAAAGTACAGGAAAATGATACTATAGACGTATCAGGCCTCAAGGAATTTGAGGAACATAAATCTTTTACAGTTGTGCTTCATCATAAAAACGGCTCAGTGGATAAAATTAAAGTAAATCAATCATATAATACCAATCAATTTGAATGGTTTAAGGCCGGGTCAGCTTTAAATCTGATTAAAGAGCACAAACAGTAAAGTATTCATAAATAGTATAATATCTTCACAAGGTTTTCCATATCAAAGTACCCTCCAATAAAACTTTATTGGGCATAGGTTGTTTATTGCTTAGTTTGGAATGAATCTAAATTTTTAAACAATAAATAATTAATTTAAACTTAGACCTTATGAACCATACGCGTTTTTCTTTAAAATTAAACATGCATGAATACAATCAGCATGCAGTTCTAATAGCTATCGGAAATATCCAGCCCTTGGAAAATAATTTTTCACAACTCAAAAGAAAGTTGTTAATTCCGTCGCTACTACTAGTCTTGGCTACGTTTGCTCTTACATTCTCAAGTTGCAAAAAGTCAGACAATAATAATACAACACCCCCCTCAACAGTTGTGATCAAATTGAACACTAGCACAACCTTAGGCCAATACCTGGTCGATAAAGACGGAAATGCATTGTACTTTTTTTCAAACGATACGAAAGGCCGTAATAGTTGTTCGGGTGGTTGTGCTACCAATTGGCCCTATTTTTATGCGGGCGCTTTAACGCAGGATATGTTAGGAAGTGGCCTGTCGTTAGCGGATTTTGATACAGTCCATTCATTTGGTGTAAATCAAACCAGATATAAAACCTGGCCGCTTTACTATTATGCTCCGGGTGGTGTTAGAGAAGCTTCGGGCATGACTTCAGGAGATGGTGTTGGTACAGTGTGGTTTGTTGCAAAACCCAATTATTCCGTTATGCTTGCGAGCGGTCAACTCGTTGGAGGCGATGGGAACAGCTATACCAGTGCGTACGTAATGGGCACTGGATCCACCCTTTATTTTACTGATGCTATGGGATTAACCTTGTATGCATATGCGCCAGATAGCCTTAATAAAAATAAATTTACCAAAGCTGATTTCTCTAATAATCCATCCTGGCCAATTTACGATACAACTATAATTGTGCCCACCGTTGTGCCCTCATTCCTCGATAAAACATTATTCGCAACCACCAATGTATTTGGCAAAACACAACTCACCTATAATGGATGGCCACTTTATTATTTTGGTGGCGATAGTAAAGTGCGGGGTAATACTAAGGGCATTACCATTCCACCAAGTAAGCCTGTTGGCAGTGTATGGCCGGTAATGGTTAAAGGAATACCTATGGCCCCACATAAGTAAAGCTTACAAAACTCATTATAATATTGTAGCCCGCATTAACACTTGTTGATTGCGGGCTAATTTTTTTGTTTGAACATCATTAGAAGGGGCAGCCATCCTAAAATTAAATACTTACGTCTAATACTTTATTAATTACACTAAACATCCTACCTTTGTAAATTCTAAAATTAAACAAAGGCCAATCATAACTATGAAAGCAAATATTCCGGAGGGCGAGCAAAAACGATTAGTAATTATAGGTGGCGGATTCGCAGGATTAACACTGATAAGAAAACTCGTCCATAAAAATTTCCAGATAGTTCTGATAGACAAACATAATTA
>CAYZNC010000066.1:0-18832 GCA_964478555.1 uncultured Bacteroidales bacterium
AAGACAAAAAGGAATTAGACGACTTTAAAAGAAGAAAATATCAATACATGGCTGAGGATAAACACGGTCGCGATGTTTTCCTTGCCGATACCGCATACAGTCTCCAAATGGCTCAGGAAAAATTCCCAAATATTAGATTCTTTTTTACCACGGAATTTTAAAATCTGACATCGGCTCTGCAAATCTTAACTATTTAAATCACAAATTATTAAAGGAGGTCCGGGGAGGTAGTGATGACATGCCTTACGACCTCATTGTTTTGACCCCAAACCCCTTAAAAAGTTATTTTACCATCGTTTTAAAACCACATTTTTATTAGATTTGTTAATAATAAAAATGATGTTTTATGAATTCAGCGAAAAGAGGTTTTGCAAGCGATAATAATGCAGGTGTTCACCCTGACATACTAAAAGCAATCGTAAATGCTAACAGCGGACATGCCATCGCTTATGGCGGGGATTTTTATACGGAACAGGCCATCGAAAAGTTTAAGAAATACTTTGGAGCACATGTATCCGCCTATTTTGTTTTTTTGGGTACCGCCGCTAATGTTTTAAGTTTAAAAGCGCTTACCAATTCATATCACGCTGTTATTTGTGCCGACACAGCCCATATTCACACTGACGAATGCGGTGCTCCTGAAAAATTTACCGGTTGTACGCTAATTACAGTGCCCGCTGTGAATGGTAAAATTACACCGGATGAAATCAAAAAACATCTCCATGGTTTTGGATTTGAACATCATGCCCAACCCAAAGTAATCTCCATTACCCAGTCCACCGAAATGGGAACTGTATACTTGCCACAGGAAATAAAAGCACTTGCGAACCTGGCGCATGAGCATGAAATGTACTTACATGTGGACGGAGCAAGAATAGCTAACGCAGCAGTGAGCCTCGGTATATCTTTTAAAGAAATGATCACCGACAATGACGTAGATATACTCTCATTTGGTGGAACTAAAAATGGACTAATGTACGGCGAAGCAATTATATTCCTTAAAGAAGGACTTGACGAAAACTTTAAATATTATCGTAAACAAGGGATGCAACTTGCATCGAAAATGCGTTTTATTGCCGCTCAGTTTTTGGGTTATTTCGAAAATGAGCTGTGGCGCAAAAATGCCGAACATGCAAATCACATGGCAAAATTGCTTGCCAGAGAAATAGCAACCATTAAAGAAATTACAATTACTCAACCCGTCCAGGCAAATGGGGTGTTCGCTATTGTTCCTAAAGAAATTATCCCTATTCTTCAACAAGAATTTTTCTTTTATATGTGGAACGAAGAAACGAATGAAGTGCGTTGGATGACCGCATGGGATACTCAGGAAGTGGATATTAGAGAATTTGTTAAGTTAATAAAAAGTAGCCTATCGTTAAACATTTAACATTTTTTAATTAATTTAGATTTAATAAAAATAATATTTTCCTTAAATTAGCACAAAATAATTTTGTGCATGAGGCGTTTACCAACATTTATCAATTTTTCTGCAGTACTAATCATTCTCATAGTAGAATTTCATTCCTGTCATCTTGAACCGGTTGGTATCGACAAAATAAGAACCGTTTGTTTCGATACGGAAATATTACCGATTTTTCAGAATTCTTGTGCTATGACGGGATGCCATGACGGAATTACAAGGAAAGGTTTTGTGGCTACTGATTATGCATCAATTATGAAAGCTGTAAAACCTGGTAATGCAGAAGCCAGCAAGGTATATAAAATACTAGGTGGCGCTTATGGGAGAATTATGCCTCCAAGTAATCCATTACCCATAGCCCAACGAATGCTTATTGAAATATGGATTCAGCAAGGTGCTAACCATACCACATGCGATACGACCAGTACACCTGGAAACCCCGGAACTCCAAGCACCAAGGATACGGTTTGTTTTAGCCAAAATATATTACCAATGCTAAATTCGAGCTGCGGTATGACAGGCTGCCATGATGCTACTTCGCATAGAGGTGGATATACACTGACCAGCTATGCTACCTTAATGCAAAGACCAGGAAACATTGTTCCTTTCAACCCATCAGCTAGTAGAATATACCAGATTATGCAATCGGGGGGAGAAGAAGATATCATGCCTCCGCCTCCCAACAGTCCGATAACATCTCAGCAACTTGCAACGTTCAATAAATGGATTTCTCAAGGAGCATTAAATAGCAATTGTCCTCAAGCAGGATGTGATACTTCCGGCACCATTTCTTTTGCAACACAGGTTTTGCCAATTATTCAGAATAATTGCCAGGGATGTCATGGTAATGCATATGCCACAACAGGAGGCGGCGTGGACTTAAGAGCTTATGCCCAGGTAAAAGCTTCTGCGGACAATTTACGGAACGGGATTCCGGTGTTGGATGGTGCAATTCGTCAATATGCAGGGTTTAGTGCCATGCCCAAAAATGGACTAAAGCTCGATTCCTGTTCGGTTCGGAAAATTGAACTTTGGATACAGCAGGGAAAGCTTAATAATTAGTATGATTATTATTTATGGGGATCTTCTCAGGAAGGCCTTGTGAAATTTAAATTTAAAATTATTTTCTCATGAAAAGATTCCTTATTTTATTTGCCGGCATTTTAGTAATTATGCTGATTACTTCGCGTTGTTATTACGAAAACGAAGAACACTTATTTCCCAGTTTGAATAATTTGTGCGACACTACCAATATTACCTATGCTGGTTCGGTACAACCAATCCTCAGTCAAAATTGCTATAGCTGCCATTCTAACAGTAATGCCGCTTCATTCGGAGGAGGGTACTTGTTGCAAAATTATGCTGATGTCAAAGCTCATGCCGACAATGGGAAACTTTTAGGGGCTATTGAGCATAAATCTGGCTATTTCGCCATGCCACTTAGCGGTTCACTGAGTACCTGCGATATTTCCACTATTGCACAATGGGTAAGTAAAGGAAGTCCTAATAACTAATTTAAAATCTTATAACCATGCATTTAAAGAATTTACTCATTTTAGCCTCATGGGTATTTTTAGGAACGGTTAATGCGCAAGATGTTGATCAATTGCTTAATCAGTCTCCGGATAGTACAATAAATTATACAACAGCCACTTTTAAGTCTACCCGAATTGTCAGCGGACATTCTGTTGAGCGAATGCCTGCAGGACAACTTGATGTTAGAATTGCACACCGGTTTGGTCAGGTGAATACCGGCTCTTACGAACTCTGGGGTTTGGATCAGGCAAATACTCATTTTGGCCTCGAATATGGAATCACAAACTGGGTAATGGCAGGGGTTGGTCGTGGTACCTTTGAAAAAACCTACGACGGATTCCTTAAATTCTCTTTATTAAGACAATCTACAGGTAGAAGGGATATGCCCGTTTCCGTATCTTACTTTACGTCCATAGCACTTAATTCCACTAAGCTACAGTTACCAGGGCCTGTTAATTTTTGGATGCGGGCAAGTTATGTTCAACAATTGCTGGTTGCACGTAAATTCGGTGAACGATTTTCGTTTGAAATTAATCCAACTTTTATTCACATGAATATGGTTCCAACTGCAATCGATCCCAATGATATTTATGCAATTGGATATGGAGCAAGATTTAAACTTTCTCATCGTGTTTCAATAAATTTCGAACACTACTACGTTATTAAACCAAAGCGAAGTAGTACTCCTACTTACGATCCCATTGCTGTTGGATTTGATATTGAAACCGGTGGTCACGTTTTTCAGTTCCATTTGACCAATTCGCTCGCCATGATAGAAAAGGGTTTTGTTGGAGAAACAACTGGTAACTGGAAACATGGAGATATTCACATCGGTTTTAACATCTCAAGGGTATTTACCATAAAATAAACTTTTTCAAAGTCTCTTTGTTTAACCTATAGTAGAAAACAAGATTCAAATTTTGCCTTCAGTGGTAAAGTCAGGATTTAACATTCAGATTTTTAAAAAATTCAAAAAAAACTTTCAGATGACAAAGCAGACAAATTTTGCAGGGATCAAAACAGTAACATTGCTCATACTGTTGTTCGCCATGGTACCATATGCAATGGCACAGAAATATATTTCAAAAACCGGTCATATTTGGTTTTTTTCTCATACCCCGGTAGAAGACATTGAGGCGCATAATCATCAGGCAGCAAGTATTCTAAATGCCTCAAATGGGGAGATTCAGTTCAGCATGTTAATTAAGGGGTTTGAATTTAAAAAAGCCCTGATGCAGGAACATTTCAATGAAAACTATATGGAATCCGATAAAATTCCAAAGGCTTCTTTTAAAGGGAAGATTACCAATGTAAGTAGCATCGATTTTAAGAAGGATGGTACTTATCCGGCAGAGGTCAGTGGCGATTTAACTGTTCATGGGGTTACCAAACCTGTAACAACAAAAGGTACCATTGAAGTAAAAGATGGTAAAATTACCGCTAAAGCTAAATTCATTACTTCTCCGAAAGAGTTTGACATCAAGATTCCTTCGGTGGTTGAAAAAAATATAGCAAAAGAAATAGAAGTTAATGTAGATGTTGTTTATAGCCCAACTTAACATATCGTTCCAATGAAAACCAGAAATAGGCTGATTATTATCATATCTGTTGTTGTAATTGTTGTCGTTTTTTTGATGTGGAAATGGGTATTTAAACAAGCAGATAGCAGTGTTGCCGGAAAAAAAGCTGAAGTTGAAATATCAGCACTTGCTCTTGTCAAGGCATTTGAGACAAACGAGAATTTGGCAAATCAAAAGTATAATGGAAAAATTCTTTTAGTTTCCGGAATCATTTCAGATGTCAAAGAAGACCCTCAGTTTATTTCGGTTTATTTGAAAGATACCGATGCAACGTCAGGTGTGATGTGCAGTTTCGATAAAGATGTTGTAAAACTAAAGGATTTTAAATCAGGTCAGAAAATAAAACTGAAAGGTATTTGCACAGGTTACCTGATGGATGCCGTGTTGAATAAATGTGCATTGGAGTGATAAGGGGATTAAAAAAGGGCACGAGCTCATCGGACATTTTTGATGAGCTATGAATATTGCCGGGAATACAGATTAAAAAATTCAACAAAATCAAACCGGTGTTGAAGAGTTCAGATTTGTTGGAAAAAATTGTTTTCATATTCTGTTTTGATCATTCGATCTACAAACAATATGCTGGAATAGAGTTTCATCTTAAAAGTATTTTTCATTGGGTTTTCTAAGTTGATCATGCCCGTTAACAATCATTGAAATACCCCCCACTAAAGCCAATATAGCTGTAATGGTCACATACCCACCAATACTGAAAAAAACTATCATGAATATAATAGAAATTATTACCAAAGCGTAACCTGATACTTGATTATTTCTGCCTCGTTGTCGTAATTGAGATTTTAAGATATCAACGTCTCCCTGACTGATTGAAAATGCCGCCATAACTTTTTTATCCAAGTCCTTTTCGAGTAGCCCTTGTTTATTTAAGTCAATTATCAGGTCGAATGCCTTTTTTCTAAGTTTTTCATCTTCAATAACAACATCTACCAAATTGATTCCTTTTTCTTTTAAGTCTATTTTAATACTATCCACTGATTCTCCTGAATCAATTCTCTCATTAATTAAGTTCGTAAATTCATCGGTTGACATATCGATATCTTCTGATGTTTTTGTTTTAATTAAATAGTTGCTTAATTCCATGGCATCTTCCCGTTTTCCACGATTCAATAATTCATTTTGAAGAATAGGAATTACTTCAATCCTCAAATCGGAAGGCTTTTTTGATAGACGAATTAAATCTTCTGTGGCCATTGCCTGATAGTTTTGCTCTATAGCTGACAAATCCATATGTTTGGTATTAAGGTTAGCTATCTAAGTTAACATTAATTACTAAATTATGCAAAATAGAGATAATCAAAGATATGAAGGCTATTAAAACAAACCTATTTTTCTCGTTCTTTATACCGTCATAATTCTGATTTTTGCAAATGCGTCTGGGAAATGAATAGTAACATAATCAATTAGTTTTTCCCTGACTGCTGCCCGCAAATCCCAATTTTTCGACGAATCTGAACTGCTTAAAAGGATGCGAATCTCCTTATATTGGTGAGTTGTATTAGTTACTTGTACATTTACTACCCGGCCGTCCCAATTAGCATCTTCTTTTAACATGCCTGGCAATATACTTCTGATACTTTCAACCGGGAAACTATAATCGACATATAAAAAGATAGTTCCGATGATATCAGCATTGGTTCTAGTCCAGTTTTGAAAAGGTTTTTCAAGAAAATAAGTGACCGGAAGTATTAAACGTCGCTGATCCCAAATTTTCACAACCACATAGGTTAACGTAATTTCCTCAATATTTCCCCATTCATTTTCCACAATAACCACATCATCCAATCTTATGGGTTGGGTTATAGCCAGTTGTATCCCGGCAAGTATCATGCCCAAACTTTTCTGTGCAGCAAAACCTACTATTATACCAAGTATTCCAGCCGATGTAAGGATGCTTACACCAATTTTTTGCGCTTCATGAAAGGTCAATAACCCCACCGCAAATGCTATGATCCCAATAGTTGTATTAATGATCCCCTGGAAAACTTTTATTTGAGTCAGGCTTTTCCGGGCAATCAGATTATTGTCGGCATCCACTTTAAGCTTAAGTTGCAGATAATAGGAACCCGCTTTTACGAATTGAACTGCAATCCATGCCACAGAAAAAATTAGCAAAAGTGTACTAATATGAGCCAGATATGGAAAATATGGCAGTGCAGTAAGAAAAATATGGGCAAAGATTTTTATAAGAATCCAATAAGTTATCCATAAAGAGGGAATTTTAAATAAATCCAATACAAAAACATCCAGTTTGCCAGGTTTTTTTAATGCTCTCCGCTTAAAATAAAACAATAAATACCGGTAAATAAAAAAAACAATAATAAGCAAAGCAATGAAGGAAGCGGTTGCAATTGCCAGGCTTAATGTCTCTTTGTTAAAATATTGGTTCATATTAAATAATTAATTCTTAAAGTTCTTCATAGTTCTTAATGTACAATTAAACAACTATATGGGAATTTAGGTCATGATTTAAATTGTTTTTGATTATCCCGTACAATATTCATGTGATATATCGAAGTTTTAGCTTTTTAATATGACAGATTCAATTTCTTCCAGCTAATAAATTTAGTGATAGAATTCAAAAAATGTCACAAAAATTTAGCAAGATGGAAAAATAGCAAAGTGAAACTGCTTTTTAATGACAAAATATCATTGATGAATTTAATTTAAATCGTAATCCTTCGCAATCAATAAAACCTGATAAAAATCAAAACTTCGTTCGTTAATATTTATAGAATAGGATATTAACCATCCATTTATCCTTCTAGTAAAAGCTTAAATAGTTTTCGTAAAAAGTTTTCTCTAAGCGCTTTATCATTCCTGTCCTTAAAATTAGCCAAATGCTGAAATTCTGCAATATAAATGACATAATCAGCTTTTTTTACCCAGAAAATGTGCATACTTCAAAAATGCTTCCTCAACCCCTTTTTTTACTGATTTGTCAGGCGTTTTAAAATAGGTTGTTTCCAGCGTTACCTGATCTTTTTTTAGGGTTCTTTTCCAAACTCCTGCCACTTGCCCATTGACTATAATCACTGGGAAGAAGATACCATTCATGGAAACCGCTTTACTATTATTTTCAAAAGGCAGAGAGGCAGATCTGTCTGTATAGCTGATAAGAAATTCATCATAAGCAGGCAACAAGTGTACATCACTTTGGTATGTTTCCGGAATAGAGAATGATTGGGAAAACCAGTAAGTTTGGCTTTCTATGATTTCTGAAACGAAATTTGATTTTACTATTCCTAAGGCCTGCCTCGACTCAGTTAGTGATAAACCAGACCACCATGCAAAATCCTGTAAAGTTGCAGGACTATGACTGGTAAAATATCGGTGGGCAAGTTTGCCAAGGGCTACTTCTCTATCTAAAGGCTTTGTCTTTGGGCACCACTCGGTTAACAACGCATATGTATGTTTGCTACTGCTTGTTTTTCCACTGCAGATGATTCCATCCAATTCTGCTCCAAATAATATATGTGAAGCCCTGTTGTTATCCGTGGCAATATTAGCTTTTTTTAGTTCTGTTAGTAATGCTTCACGGGTCAGATGTTTGCCACCGGTTAGTGCTTTTTCAAAAACCTCACTACTTTTCTTATATATAGCCGGCGTTAATTCTAATACTTTATCCCTCGATTTCATAGAGGCTTTAATTCTTGGAGCCGTCAGATCCAGCATCCAATGAATGTCGTCGCATGAAACCAAGTGCCAGGTAGGTCTTAACAGATGTGTTCGTATAATTTCTCCATTATCGATGGCTAATTCTACTGATTTTTCCGTTGACTTGGGTAAGCGAACTCCAATGGCCCATTTCACCATATTAAAATCCTGTGCCTGCATGGCACCCATCCAGCTCACGATGTCTTTTGCCGTTTTAAATTTGGATTCTGTAATTTGCTGGTTAGTGAGTCGTAAATTTGATATGTCTTTTATGTTCATATTTAGAATTACTTGTTCGGTTTTAATCTAAAAATAGAACTTTTCTGATCAAATAACTCACCCATATTTTAAGCTATCGTAATCTCTTTTAACAGATAAACATCCTGAATGAGATTTAATAATTGCACACCTTCTTTAAATGGGCGTTGAAAAGACTTCCGGCCCGATATTAATCCGCAGCCACCCGCACGCTTATTGATTACAGCAGTTCTAACGGCTTCAGCAAAGTCAGATTCACCCTTCGATTCACCTCCGGAATTGATCAGTCCTATTTTACCCATGTAACAATTGATAACCTGGTAACGGCACAGATCGATAGGATGATCGGTGGAGAGCTTATCATACATGGCAGGGTCAGTTTTTCCAAATTTGAGCGCCGAAAACCCTCTATTCGTGGTAGGAAGTTTTTGTTTGATTATATCTGCTTTGATGGTCACACCCAGGTGATTTGCCTGCCCGGTTAAATCCGCGGCTGTGTGATAATCTTCTTTATCGGTCTTAAAACTATTATTTCTGGTATAACACCATAAGATCGTGGCCATTCCAAGATCGTGAGCTTCTTCAAAGGCCTTAGCCACTTCAATAATCTGCTGGTCCGATTCCTTCGAACCAAAATAAATGGTAGCTCCAACAGCTGCAGCTCCTAAGTTCCAGGCTTCGCGAACTGAGCCGAACATAATTTGGTCGTATTTAGTTGGATAGGTGAGAAGTTCATTATGATTCATTTTCACCACAAAAGGAATTTTATGTGCGTATTTTCGTGCAACCAAAGCCAGTCCTCCGAAGGTTGTGGCTACAGCGTTGCAACCTCCTTCAATAGCCAATTTAACAATATTCTCCGGATCGAAATACATGGGATTTGGGCCGAATGAACTTCCTGCCGTGTGTTCTATACCCTGATCTACCGGTAAAATGGATAAAAACCCCGTGTTGGCTAATCTCCCGGAATTATAAATTGCATTTAAATTTCTTAATACTTGCGGGTTACGATCGCTATTGGCAAATACTTCATCGATATGATTTGGCCCTGACAAATGCAGATCCTTTTTTAAAACTGTTTTTGACTCATGATTAAGCAACAATTCAGCCTCTTTACCCAGATAGCTTGTAATTTGATCAAAAGAATTAATCGTTGATACCATAATTAAATTTATTTTTAGATTTAAGACTTGAATTAAATTTATAGTAAGAATAACAGCGTAAAGGGGAAAATTGTTTTAAAAGAGGTTATCTAAAAAGCGATTCTGACGGGTCTGGTGCAATGCGCTGGAT
Organism: uncultured Bacteroidales bacterium; assembly: GCA_964478555.1. Classification (GTDB taxonomy): domain Bacteria; phylum Bacteroidota; class Bacteroidia; order Bacteroidales; family JAAUTT01; genus JAAUTT01. Next base: position 9,766 of record CAYZNC010000066.1, read on the forward strand.
TTTACCTGTAAGAGTCTGCAGGACCTGAAAGCGTTGAACAGGAACCTACAGCCTCTTTAGAATTCAGTTGTAATTATTTTACATACAATAACGAACTATCTCCGTAACTCAGAAATCTAAAATCGTGATTTAAGGCAAAATTGTATACTTTTTTCCAGTCATCGCCAATGGCGGCAGCTACCAATAAAAGCAGGGTACTTTTAGGCTGATGAAAATTGGTTATCAAGGCATGCGCACTGCGGATTTTATACCCGGGAACGATCATAATCCGGGTGGTAGCGAACAACTCCGTTAGATTCTTCTTTTGGATATATTCGCATATGACTTCCATAGCTTCAGGATAAGAGAGTGAAGCTTCTAATTCGTAAGCATCCCATTGGTTTAGGTGCAGTAAGCTTTTGTCATCAATGCCATTTTTAACTTTTACGCCAAGCCAATAGAGACTTTCCAGTGTGCGTAGGGTAGTGGTGCCAACCGGAATAATATTTCCGTGTTTTTTCGCCAAAAGTTCTAGTGTTTTGGCAGTAATCGAGAAAAATTCCGTATGCATTTCGTGATCAATAACGGCCTCTGTTTGAACAGGTTTGAATGTCCCTGCGCCCACGTGCAGTGTAAGTTTTGCTTCCGATATTCCTTTGGCGGTCAATGTTTGCAGGAGTTTGTCAGTAAAATGTAGCCCTGCTGTGGGAGCTGCAACTGAGCCTTTAACTGAGGAGTATACCGTTTGATATCGATCCCGGTCTAAATCTTCGCTTTCGCGGTTCAAATAGGGCGGGATAGGAGTAACCCCTGCAAGTTCAATAATCTCACTAAACGATAAGGAGCTATCATCCCAGGTAAATTCGATATGTTGATATGTTTTAAAATCTTCAACCTTTCTTGCCTGTAACATTTTCCCATCTATGGCTTTGACGAGTATGTCGGCCTTCCATTTTTTCAGATTCCCAACAATACATTTCCACACACACCGGCGCGACTGAAAAGCAAGCTGATAATCTGCAGGATCAACCGGCTCGAGACAGAAAATCTCGATGTTGGCTCCCGTAGCCTTATTAAATTTTAAACGAGCCGGGATAACCCGTGTATTGTTAAACACCAATAAATGATCTGAAGTAAGTATTTCCGGTAATTCGTTAAACACAGAAACCTTGAGGTCTCCATGCTTAAAAATTAACAGTTTGGACTGATCCCGTACGTTAAGCGGATATTTAGCTATACGTTCCTCAAGAAGTGGATAATCAAAGTCTGAAATTTGAATTTTTTTGACGAAATTATCGTTTTGATACATCAATTGTCAATAAGTGTTGAGAGTCAAAAGTATTAATGACACAAATTTAGTTATTTTTGCAGAATCAATTTAAAGAAAAGAACATGACTTTCAATGTAGGCGATAAAGTGAAATTTTTGAACGATGTGGGTGGTGGAATTATAACTAAAATAAGGCAACAAACAGCCTTTATTGAAACCAACGACGGGTTCGAAATTCCGGCTCCTTTTTCGGAAATTATCAAAATCGAGCAGGAAGGTTTTGGAGGCATGTCTAAACCTGCTATTCCTGTTAAACCACAGCCTCAAAAGAAAGTTGAAGAAGCATATTCGAATAATGATGAGATTGAAGATGACACAGATGATGGTGAAGAAGACCTGCAGGATCCAACACCCGGTGATGAACTGATTACCACCGAAAATAGTACACTAAGCATTGTTCTTGCATTGGTACCCTTGAACCGGAAAGGTAGCATGGGACCTAAATTTGAGGTTTACCTTATTAGCGATTGTGCTTTTCGTATGCTTTATACCTTCTCTATTGTTAAAGAAAATTTCGTGTATGGTAAAAAGGCGGGCTTGGTTGAAGATGATACGAAAGTGTTGGTAACGTCCTTTGATATGGATGAACTCAAACAAATTCAATCCTTCAAAATAAACTGCATTTTTTATAAAAAAGGTATTTATCTGCCTCATGAGCCTGTTATTTATGAATACAAGCTTGATCAATTAGCTATGGCCGATCCAGAAAACTGGGAAGAGAATCTTTATTTTGACGAAAAGTCTATTATCGTTAACATTACGGAAATGAGTCTTCTGTATGAGATTGAGCGTATGGTAAGCGAAACGGAAGAAAAGTTTATTATTCAAAAAAAACGAAAAGACAACATTTCGAAGAAGTCGACCCCAAAATCAACGATTCATACAGAGATTGAAGAAGTTGATCTTCACATCGAAAAACTAACTGATAATTATTCAACGCTGAGCAACGCAGAAATTATGGATATTCAGATGAGTAAGTTTACAATTGCCCTGGAAGGTGCCATCAGGAACAACATCCGGAAAATTGTTTTTATCCATGGCGTTGGTAATGGTAAACTAAAATATGAAATCGGCAAAGCGCTCGAAACCAAATACTCGAAATACCGTTTCCAGGATGCATCCTTTAAGGAATATGGATACGGGGCAACCATGGTGATGTTGAAATAGTGACATCGAAACCATTATTTGCAGTTTTGCTGACAGGCTTCTTTAGCGTCATTATTACCCATTTGTAGGGATTGTTTCAGATCATTGCAGCCGTTCGATTTTCTCCCCAATTGAATATTGGCCATACCCCTGAAATAGAAAGCATCGGCACTGGGTTTTAAGTCAATCGACTGTTGAATATCCACCAAAGCTTCCTTGTATTCGCCAAGATTATATTTTGCAATCGCCCTCTTTAAATACACTTCAAAATCGGAAGTATTTAGTTTAATAGCTTTATCGAACTCACTGATGGCCATTTTCATATTCCCTATGTGAAGATTGATAAATCCTTTGTCAAAATAAACTTCGTAAGCATCAGCATTTAAATTTGAAGCATTATCCAAATCAGCCAGCGCACTTTCAAAATCATTCAACATATATTTCAATAATGCCCTGTTAAGATAGTAATCGTATGATTGATATAATGATATTGCAATATTATAATCGGCCATGGCTCCCGGCATATCATTCATAGACTGCTTGACCTGACCTCGGCCTCTATATGCTTTGCTTTCCTGAGAATCAATCTCTAGTGCATGGTTATAACTATCGAGAGCTTCCTGGTAATTACCCATTTGAAACAAAACGAGTCCTTTATTCAGATATATTTCCGTACTTGAAGAGTTAGTTTTTGAAGCATTATCCAAATCGTCCAAAGCTCCTTTAAAATCCTTCAAATCAATTTTCAATACAGCCCTGTTCAAGTAACCATCGTAAAGCTGTCCCAACGTTAAGGCTTTGTTAAAATCAATCATTGCGCCTTGCATATCCTTCATAGCCCTTTTTATCAGCCCTGTTCCAACGTATGCACCTCCGTTATGAGGATCTATTTCCAATAATTTTTTGTAATCCTGCATTGCCAAAGAATATTCTCCCATGTTATATAGAACAGATCCACGATTCAGATAGCCAGTGTCATTATTCTCAGGGAATTTTTTTAGGGCATCATTCCAAAGCGTCAGGCTGTCTTTCCAAATTCCAATTCTTTGATACGTCTTTACACAAAGCAATGCAATGTAAAATGTCAAAAGCACAATAGTACTGTACTTAAAAAAATTATTGCGCTGGAATATATTATTAATTACACATCCTATAATAATAAAAAAACCAATGGAAGGAATATAAACATAACGGTCGGCCATAATGGAGCCACCTACAGGCAATAATTGGATTACAATACTTATGTTTGCTATAAAAAATAAAGCTCCGAATACAACTTCTTTATTGTGCCTGAAAAATCGCCACAGTATAAATAGCAGTAAGACAGCAAAAACAATGCATACATAAAATTGAAATGGTAAAAATGTTGCTGTCTTGACAGGATAGGGATAAAAGGCCGACAAATGATACGGGTAACAAAGTTTTACCAGATATTGAATAAAGCCATAACCAGCTAAGGCAATCCGATCTAACCAAGTGAAATTATTCAGTACCCTGATGGCTTCCATGGATGTTTGTGCTTTTATTGCAACAATACCAAATGCCAACGAAATGACCAAATAAGGGATTTTTTCCAGGATCACGTTCTTTGATAGCAACTTTCTTCCGGCATAATAGTCAATAAGTATAACACATACTGACAGAGGCACTGCCATACCTTTGGACAAGAGGGACATCAGAAAAAATACAACCGATAGGATATAGTTTCGGTTAGATTTTTCAAAAACATATTTCACATACGTGATTATTGACAATAGAAAAAACAAGGAGTACAGCAAATTTTTTCGTTCGGAAACCCATGCTACGGATTCTACCTGGAAGGTATGTATCCCAAACAACCCTGCAGCAACCAAGGCTATCACAGAATAATTTTTATTAACTATTGAAAATTTCTGTAGTAACGACTTAACAAAAATATACACCAACAAAGTATTGCAAAGATGTAACAGAATATTTGTGAGCTGGTAGGGCCAGGGCCGTATTCCTCCAATATGATAATCAATAGCCAAAGAAATTATGGTGAACGGGTGATAATTGCCCACATAAAATACCGTAAAAATATTTTTAAAATTATTCCACGAAAGAGATCTCAGATATGGATTACTAAGAACGTACAGATTGTCGTCCCAGTTGGTAAGTGAGTTATTGAAAACCGGAATGTATAAAACCGCTATAAGGACTAGGGTACAAGATAAAAAAAATGATTGTTTATCAATTTTCCGGACAGATCTATATTTCTTCATTATGTGAAACTTAGTTAGCAAATATCAATTGTTTCAGTTATCGTTGTGTTGTTGCTACAATATTATGCAATTATGATTGAAAATAATAGATGCTATAAATAATATGCGTAAATAGCTTATTATAAAATACTTATATTTAATATTTTTTTGAATAAGTTTCATTATCTTTGTAAATTAAAGCAGGTCGTTCTATCGCTCTTTGTCGTTTGGCAGGGGGAGGAAAGTCCGGGCAACACAGAGCACCATCCTTTCTAACGGAAAGATACTTGTGAGGGTATAGTAACGGAACAGAAAATAACCGTCTGCCGTAAGGTGGACAAGGGTGAAAAGGTGAGGTAAGAGCTCACCGGTACCGGTGGCAACATCGGTAGCCGTTCGTCTGATGGGTTGTAAGACCATGTATATCCCGGCCGTTCTCGTTTGAGAACTTAGGGTTGCTCGCGCTGATCTTGTTTTAGGACAAGAGTCGGGAGGGGTAGGTCGCTCGATCCCGAGTAATCGGGACAATAGATAAATGATAGAAATTCGCCTCACGGCGAACACAGAACCCGGCTTACAGGCCTGCTTTTATTTTTTGTGGAACGTTTCATGGTTTTTTTTCGTATGTTAGCAGGAATGTTTTAATCTACCCAATTATGCAACCTATTATCAAAACCCAGGTAATTGTCATACTGCTATTTATGGTATTGGCTGTCTTTACCGTTCATGCCCAGGATAAGAAGGATAATAAAAATCTGGTTAAAAATCCGGGATTTGAGATCTATGAGAAATGTCCGGAAAACTATACATCGCATAACAAATCTCATGTACTGATCCCTGATTGGAGCTACCCCACGTACGATGCACCCGATTATTTTAACAGATGCAGCCCAGGCTCAGTAAAAGTACCCAATAATTTTGCCGGCCAAAGTGAACCTAAGTCAGGAAATGGCTATTTAGGCGCCATTTTAACCGGAACTGAGTATAACTATCGGGAATATTTTGAGGGTACTTTCTATATTCCTATGGTAAAAGGGACTAAATACTGTGTTTCCTTCTATTACAAACTTGCTTCCTATTCCAAATTCGCAGTGGACCAGATGAGTATATACTTTAGTCCTTCCGAAGTAAAAACAACTACTTCAGAAACTAATTTGCCTCTTCAGCCCCAGTTAAATAATAAACCCGGTTTGTTTCTCGATAACATCGATGAGTGGGAGCGTTTTTGCCAGGTTTATATAGCTACAGGTAACGAGCGCTATTTTGTAGTGGGTAATTTTAAGAATTACGAGCATACAAACTATGTGGTTACAGATAGAAATGCCATTAACCTTCGTAATAAATCGTACGCTTATTATTATTTTGACGATTTTCGAATCATACAACTCGAAAATTGTAACGATTGCCCCTGCGTACCTCATTCCATGGATGTAGCGCTTATCGATTCCAGTTATACAGGTGGCTTTGATCCACGTACGGGGGTATTCAGAGAAAAAAAAGATGACGGTAAAATTACACTTGCCATCAGAGGCGGCACTCCGCCATATGATGTGCAATGGTCCAATAAAATGAACGGAATGAGCCTCACAAATCTTCCTGCCGGAAATTATACCTACAAAGCTCATGATCTATATAACTGTAATTCAACCGGAACAATCGAATTCAAGGCTCCTGAAATACCTGCCGATGCCATAAACGACGGTCTTAAAAATATTGAAGAAGGAACTGCCATCGTACTTAAAAATATTTTCTTTGAATATAACAAAACGGCCTTGCTTCCTGCCTCCTTTGTGGAACTCGACAAAGTGGTGGAATTCATGAAAGAAAGCGGGGTTCAGCTTATCGAAATAGGTGGACACACCGACAGTGACGGATCTGATAACTACAATAAAACACTCAGTATGGGAAGGGCTAAATCGGTTGTAGATTACCTTATTTCAAAAGGTATTGAGCCGCAACATTTACGCGCCATGGGTTATGGCAAAACCAAACCTATCGATACCAACAAATCCCCTGAAGGAAAAGCCGTCAACCGCCGCGTTGAATTCTTTTTAGTTAAAAAATAAGTGATTAAAAATGTTAGTTATGAAAAGATTACTACCCTTCGTCATCCTCATATTTCTTATACTCAATACTTACGCACAATCTTCGGTAAGAGGTTTCAAAAGTCTCGAAAAAGGCGAATATGATAAAGCCATTGAAACTTTTACCAAACACATTGATAGTGACAGTACCAGTTTTGCTGCACACTTTGGATTGGCTTTAACGCTTTCGGCACCTAAAAACCCAAAACCAGACTATTTTCTGGCATGGGACCATTATGCCAGAGCCAAAAAATTCATTGATAAACTAACGCCTGATGAAAACGATTTTTTCAAGCAATTCTTTTTCACCCGCGATAATATACGAAGAAGCAAACCGCTTCAGTACAATTTTGATTTTGAAGAAAGAGCAATAGAGGACAGGTTAATTAAATTTGTTCGTGAGGAAAACAGCATCGATGTGGCTGAACATTTTCTAAAAGTCTATCCCAATTCGAGATATTACGAAAATGTAATGCACATTCGAAATCAACTTAAATTTCGTTTAACAGAGAAAGCAAACTCAATTGATGCCTATAACGATTTCATTAAATTATATCCGGAGGCAGCACAAATTCCAAAAGCTTTAAGACAACGTAATTTGTTAGCTTTTAATGCTGCCAAAAAAGAAAATACGATTGCCGCTTATACAAATTTTGTAAACGATTATCCCGAGGCTGACCAATATTACGATGCCTTAAAGAACAGGGATCAACTCTCGTTCGACGAAGCCAAAAGGAGAAACACTATCGAGGCAATGGAATATTTCATTAAAACCTGCCCCAAAGCATTACAAATTATGAATGCCCGTAATATCCTTCGCAAGCTACTATATGAAAAAGCCAAACTGGTAAATACTTTAGAAGCCTACAACGACTTTATTTCAAAGTACCCTGATGGAGAATATTTCGTTGATATATTCAATCTTAAATCAAATATATTAGGGCAAAATTATGGTGCCGCTTTTGAAGGCGCTAAAAATGCTGTGGTTTGGATTAAAGGTTTTGACTTTGATGAAAAAAACGACATTGCAGGTGGAATAGTAGTGACTCCCGATGGTAAAACCATTATTGCCGGAAACCGCCAAAAACCAGACGCAGAAGGAACACAATGCTGGATGGTTGCCGTTGATAATACTGGTAAGGTTTTGTGGAATAAGGCCTTCGGTGCTAAGACCTATAATCATGCTACCTTAATGAGCCTGACATCTGATGGAAAATTATTAATTGCAGGTTGGTCAGGAGCGGCTAGTGACACAATAGCTCGCAGATCGTGGATCTTCAAGGTAGAACAAAATGGAAATGGTCTCTGGGAAAAGACAATCGATGGGAATGAAGTTAAAGATATGGTAACCACGGCAGAAGGTGATTTGTATTTAAGTGGTTATCAAATAGACGATTCGCTTAAAATGAAAAATTTTCTGCTAAAACTTAACCCTGATGCTAAAAAACTATGGTCGAGGCAATATGTTAAAAAGGGCTCGCTCGACGGCATTACCATGAATGCCAAAAATGAGCTGGTTTGTGCATCTGGTCGCTGGATTTGGAGAGTCGACAAGCAGGGGTATATTTTATGGGAAAAAATAATTAATGCCAGTGATAGCATTGTCGTGCCCCGCTATGTTAATAACCAACTTATGCTGTGCGGAACTCAAAATAATATTCCATTGGTTGTTAAAATGAATGAACTGGGCACTCCAACGGCAGAGTTATACTGGACAGCTAATGAACCGAACAAAGTATTGAATTGCCTTGCATTACCCAACAAACATTTTCTTACACTCGAAACGCCTGGGAAGAACGTTAAACTACGTGTAATCGACGATAAAGGAACCGAATTGAAATCACTCACACTTCCCAGTGCACAGGTGGCTGGTCCGGGTTCCATATGGGTTAACCAGGTTGGCGAAGTTTACATGACCTTTAGCTCGTTTATTACTAATCCATTGGATGGGGATATCTGTATAATGAAATTAACCTTTTGAAATGGAATTAACCTTAAGTACACCTGCACTTTTCTTTTCAGCAATTTCATTATTAATGCTTGCTTTTACCAATCGTTTCCTTCATTTAGCGCAATTGGTTCGTAATCTGCATAGCAACTATAAAGAAAAACCAACGGAAATTATTTTCAAGCAAATTCAATCCATTCGTAAAAGATTGCAACTTATTCGTAGCATGCAGATTTATGGAATATCGAGTTTATTGGTCTGTGTGTTATGTATGTTCCTGATTTATATCAACGCCATGATCATTGCTGAAGTGCTATTCGGTATTGGCATGGTATTGTTGATCTTATCTCTGGCACTGT
>CAYZNC010000066.1:18842-21874 GCA_964478555.1 uncultured Bacteroidales bacterium
GGCACTGTCCATATACGAAATTCAGCTTTCGGTAAAGGCACTTAATTTACATCTGTCAGATATTGAAGAAGAAGAAAAACATCATTAATTTTGATTATTAATTAACAGAGGCTTTGTGGCATGAGAATTGATCTCAGGTACAAAAGCCGGTTAAAACTAAATTATTCCTGTGAAGAAACTACTTTTTAAATTTTTTTTAGGCAGTTGGATGCTTACCTCAATTTCTTGTTCAGTTACTACCTATAAATATATTAACATACAGGTACTTAGCCCAAGCGATACCATGCTGCCGTCCAACACAATCAAATTACATATTCTGGATAATTGTAGCCAGCAAAAAAATGATTCAACGTTTGGTAATATTTGTGTTAAGGGTAAAAATCAATCGCTTTTTGACACCACGCTTGTTTGGATTTTGGAAGAATCACCATCGTTTAAATACATCCCAATTGTTATTCAAACAGAAAATGAACTAAAAAGTGAAATGAAAGGCACCGCTGAAAAAGGTCATGTAGTACTGACCTCCGAGTATAGGGTTAAAATTGATACTTCTGACTTTGTTTATAATCCCTACTCATATTACGGCAACTATGTAGTAACTTTAAAATTAAAAGTCGATCTTTCTGATGCCAGAACATTAAAACCCTATGATTCCTATAGATTTTATGATTCACTCAGTTGGCCAAGACAAAACGCTCAGGGAAAAAAAATTCCTGCGAAAATAGCAGATCTTTTTGCTTACGCGGAAAATATGGCCGCAGAGAAATACGCTGATCACATCGGCACGTATTGGAACACTGAAAAGCGGATGTATTATTATAATTCTGGCTCGCTTATGCAACTTGGCTATAATCACTTTAATGAAAACGATCTGGAAGGGGCACTTACCTATTGGAAAAATGCTTTCGAAAAAGGGAATGTAACCACAAAGGCTTTAGCCGCTTACAATATCGGACTAGTTTATGAAATGCTTGATGATCTTGATGAATGTGAACGATGGTTATTAAAATCAAAGGAGTTGAAGAAATACCCACCCGTATATAATTATCTGAATATTATTAAAAAACGGAAAGCAGATCATCTTAAACTGGACAAAATGTTAAAAAATTAAATTTATTAATTAAATTGACACATATATTTGAACTATATTTTAAGCACTTAAGATAGAAAATAATTAAACTTTTCCTGATCGAACAATTTTAGTTAGGGCATGAAAAAAATTGCAGTTAAACCTCTCTTAGGTATTCTATTGACTTTATCAGTTTCCTGTTCAGTTAGATATACATACATTACTATGCAGATACTGAATCCAAGTGATACCACGCTTCCTCCAAACACTACCAAATTACACATTATGGATAAATGCAAAGGGGAAAAGATGGTAAATTCATTATCAGGTATTTGTGTTAACGGTAAAAACCAGACAATCTTCGACACTACGCTTGCCAGTGTCTTTTCGGAGTCTCCAACCTTCAAAAACATACCCTTTGTGGTTCAAAAATGGCATGAATTTAAAAATGAAATGAAAAACACGCCTGCAAAGGGTCATATATTGCTTACATCCAGCTATATGGTAGATGTAGATACCATTATCGAGGAAGAAAGTTATCTTGGCTTTTATCATTACCTGCCCTATGAATATATTGTGACTTATAAATTAAAAGTGGAGCTTTTGGATGCAGAAAACCTCAAAGGATACAATTCATATGTATATAAAGATTCCGATTCATTTGATTGGGAAGAACAAGTGGTACGTGGAAGGACAGTTCGATTAAACATCATGGATCTTTTGGCATACACTGAAATTGCTGCGGCTCAGAAATATGCCAGTCATATTGCTACTTATTGGACTACGGAGGAACGAATGCTTTATGCTTATCCTGATTCACTTATGGTGCTTGGATACGATCGCTTTCAAGAAAATGATTTGGAAGGTGCCATTGGTTCCTGGGAAACCGCTTATGATACACGAAAAGTAAAAATCAAGGCATATGCTGCTTATGATATTGCGCTTGCTTATGTAATGCTCGATGACCTTGACGAGTGCGAGCAATGGTTGCTTAAATCAAAAAAAATAAAAAAAAATTTACCGGTGGTCGATTATTTAAAAATTATTAAATTCAGGAAGGCGAATAAGCTTAAGTTAGACAGGATATTAAAGAATTAATTATAGATACAAGCTATAAGAGCCAAGTTACAAGACGGCAAAATAAAGTAAATTAAATAGTTATATCTTGTTACTATTAGAATTTATTTAATCGTTGGCTTTGTTGAAAATAAGAAAAGGACAAGAGCCTCATGAAAAAATCATAAAAGAATGTAAATTTGAAAAAATCAGATTGGATAGAATATTGAACAATTAATTTAAAAATGTAAACTTAAAGCTATATATATGAATACAGTTATATATCATTTAATTATAATTATCATAGTATTTGAATATTTGCTGGAGCGCTGGCTCGATTACTTAAACGCAAAAAACCGAAGCGCCCAGTTACCGGATGAGCTTAAAGGCATTTATGATGAAGAAAAATATATAAAATCTGTAGAGTATGATCAGGTTAGCAATCGATTCGAATTGATAACCAGCACCTTAAATTTCATATTAGTAATATTAATGCTCATCTTGGGTGGCTTTGCTTTTGTAGATAATATTGCCGGCGATCTTTCTCAAAATATTATTTTTAGAGGACTTATTTTCTTTGGAATACTGGGGTTAGCCTCGGATATCATTCATACGCCCTTTAGTATCTACGATACTTTTGTAATTGAGCAGAAGTTTGGGTTTAATAAAACTACTCCTAAATTATTCATCCTTGACAAGATAAAGGGCTGGTTATTAACTTTGATTATAGGAGGTGGCTTAGGGTATGTTATTTTTTGGTTCTATTACAAAACCACAGACATGTTTTGGATTTATGCGTGGGCATTGATGTCTGCATTCATGATATTTTTTGTGATGTTTTATTCCAATCTGATTGTTCCTTTGTTTAATAAACAGGAATTATTGGAAGAAGGAGAATTAAAGGAAG
>CAYZNC010000067.1:0-21868 GCA_964478555.1 uncultured Bacteroidales bacterium
AGTCCCACCGATCAGCAGGAATCTCTGTAATCAAATCTTTCTCATTAATGAGATTATCCCAAAACTCTTCTATATTTTCTGATTGGGGCATCACACCACTCATCCCCACTATAGCAATCGACCAGCCAATGTCGGATATTTGAGGAGTATTTTTCCCAAATCGATTTTGTAGCAATGTTATTTCTTTCTTAGTTGCTGGAACAGAAGTTGTTTTAATTTGAGGAATAGTCTTCTTCAACTCTTCGATATAATAATCACTCATCTGATCCTTGTATGATTCACATAAGAAATGGCTCAAAGCACTAAAAGTGGGGTATTCATAGAAAACTGCAGGACTTAAATCCAGAGAATACCACTCGCTTAGTTCGCGAAAAAATCGTGTCAGGCTTATTGAATCAAAACCATATTCACTCATATCAATATCATGAGAGAATTGCTCTTCCTTTATCCCGGAAATCTTTATCACCAATTGCAATAGATCTTTTTTGACCATAGCAAGTAATTCCTGGTTTCCTGCCATTCCCTCATCTATTATGTCTGTTTTCGCTATTTTTCCCTGAATGATTTCTTGCCTATCCTTAACTTTATCTTCTTTTATTTCTTTATCCTGGATTCCTACACTTTTCCTTAATTTTTGCAAATTTCCTTCCAGTACAAGAATTTGATTATAATTATTTGCTAATCCTCTTTCAAATGTGTCCAAACCTGTCTCGATTTCCATTACTTTGAGACCTTTAGTTTTTTCAAGAAAGGTTTCCATTTGCTTGTCTATGTGCATTCCCCCGTCTCTCCATAATGGCCAGTTGAAGGTAAGTGTTCTGCCGGAACGGTTTTGAGAAGTAATCAATTGATTTCGCAACTCAACAAAATTATCCATGAAACTGTTTGCGTAACCGTAATCACTTTGCCCTGCATTTCCACCCATTGCAGATATAGAAGAGAAAAGCGCAAAAAAATCCAGATTCTCATCTTTTGTAGCTGCATCTAAGTTACAAGTGCCGTAAATTTTAGCAGCAAATACAGCCTCCATCTCTTCAACAGTCTTGTTAATGACTAAGGAATCTCTCAGAACACCTGCAGTGTGAATAATTCCGTTAATTATCTTAAATCGTGATCGAATGTCAGCAACAACACGTTCTACAGACGCATAATCAGAAACGTCTGCTTCATAGTAGATAACTTCCGAACCTAAAGCTTTAAGTTCTTGAATTTTTTCTTTCTGTTCAGCACGAAGAACAGAACGACCTGTTAGGGCCAAGGTAGCTCTTGTTTGCTTAGCTATGTATTTTGCAAAAATTAGTCCCAGAGCTCCTGCTCCCCCGGTAATTATATAAACACCTTTTTCTTTCAGGTTTATCTCTTTAGAAGGAGCAAGTTCAAACTCTTCTACTTTTTTCACCAAACGCTTCCCTGTTTGATATCGTATTTCCATACTGGCTACAGTTTCATCCTGCAACTCAGGCAAAACACAATCTAAAATTTCTTCAGGGTTTAATATTAAGGATGAATCATGTTTTCTGAATTCAATAGTCTTATAAGTATAGGCTGGATTCTCAAGATGTAAGCATTTTGCAAACCCACTAATCGCTGCATGATGAGGCTGCAAGTTATGCTGATCACTTGGATAGAAATAAAGAAGCTTTGTTTTATGCTGCCTGCTCTGCTCTTTTAACACCTGCATCAAAGCCTGACTCAAAAAGAGAAGTGAAAAAACTCCTTTTTTCAAGCTTGATTTCAAACTGTTTTCTTCAGGAACAAAATCTTTTTCAGACCATAGATAAAGAATATTTTCTGGTAACAAATCCCGTTTCAAAAGAGAATGAAGCAATTTTTGATAATCGTCAGGATGTTCAGGATTTATTTCATAAAGATTGTCTCCCAATTCCCGATAAGCGGGACCTATTTTAACCAAATTGATTTGTGGCGTTTTTTGGGAAAGATTTTTTAAGCGTTCCGCTAAAGACACACGAAATGTTTCTGTTTGACCAAAAATCAAGAAATGACCTAAAGAAAGAACCTCCTTATGAGAAGGAATCGCCATCTCCCTCCATACATTTTGAAAGAACATCTTGTTTATAAGAACATCTTTAGGCTTAACGAGCGGTCTTGTTATTAAATGCTTTATTCTTAAGAGAACCTTTCCATTTTTATCCAAAAGATGCAGATTCATTTTTGGAATGCTCTGAACATCTTGAGAATTATCAACAGACCAGTTAGCATACCCATAGTAAACATCATTTAAAGGATGGATAAGTTGCACTTCACCAGCAGAAAAGGGGATACCCAAAGGTATCTGTTGATTTTTCTTTATGAATCCGACCATAGCAGCGTGTAATGCACCATCTATTATTGCCGGATGCAACAAATACTGATTTACTTCACTCTTCTGATTTTCATCTAATTGCAAGATGGCAAGAGACTCCGATACATTGGCAAACAGTTTTTGAACAATTTGAAAACTTTTCTTCAACGCTAATCCGGCGCCACTTAAAAAAGTATATATCTCTTTCCCCGCAAGGATTTCTTCTGAGCAACGCGACTGAATCTCATGGATATCTAAAACTTCGGGTTCCGAGGTGGCTCCGGAATAAGTCATTTTTCCGGTGCAGTGAGTAACCGAAATCTCTTTATCAACAGTCCTAACTGCAAATTCAACTTCATACTGTTTGGGAATAAGTGATACTGTTACTTCTTTAGCATCATTTCCAATAGAAAGAGGACTCTCCCAAACTATATTCCGGATAAACCGAACGGGATTTTCAGCGGATAATTCTCCGGCGACTCTCGCCATTTCTAAAAAGACATCCCATGGTAATATTTTTTGTGTCCCTACAATGTAGTCGGCAATATATGGCTCATTTCCAGTGAAAGTAGATGCAAATTTTTGTTCTTTTAATGTTGAAATATTGCGATGAATCAAAGAATGAAGTACTGCTGTTTTGGCTGAACCTTGAGAACTATTATCATTGTCAGGAGTGGGGAACCAGTATCGTTCTCTCGCAAAAGGATACGATGGAAGAGAAAGTCGCTGGATTATACCCGCTTTAATGTCATGTAGTAAACGCCAGTCAATTTCTGAACCCAGAACCCAACGTTCCGCCAATTTTGTGAAATCTTTATTTTCAACAAGAACTTGAATAGTAGTTTCGCCCGTAGACACGCCCATCCCTGTTTGAGCTTTCCCTTTTGTTTTTTGGATGTTATTGTGGAATAGGTTTCCCACTTCCCTTTTATCCTGGAGGAATGCTGTGAATTTTTGTTTTAAATTTTCCATACTTGAAACAACCACAGCCAATCTTTCAGGCATTTCATCTCTTCCCACTTGCAAGGTGTATGCAAATTCAGCCAGGCCTATTTCATGTTTTTCGAGATAAGCAAGCATTAATTGAACATAAGCCTTGAGTCGTTCTTCATTTTTTGCTGAAAGGATAATTAATTGAGGTCCCTGAGACTTACTCAAAGATTGATGTTTCTGATAAAGATATTCCTCCAGTACGACATGGGCGTTCGCTCCTCCAAAACCAAAAGAACTAACTCCTGCTCTCCGTGGAAGAATTGTTCCGTCTTCACTCATTATGGCCTCCCAGGGCCTGTTTTTATCAACGATATAGAAAGGGCTTCCCTTGAGACTAATATATGGATTGATCTCTTCGAAGTGGAGTGACGCCGGAATTTGCTTGTATTTGAGGGCCAACAAAACTTTGAGTAATCCTGCAACTCCTGCTGCGATTTCTAAATGGCCAATATTGCTTTTTACCGTTCCCAAACCACAGTGTGGATTTTCCACAGGCGTTTTGCTATGCTTTTTATATAACTCAGAAAATGATTTTTTCAAACCTTGAATTTCGATAGGATCCCCCAGACTGGTGCCTGTTCCATGGCATTCTATATACCCAACAGTAGTTGGATCAACTTGGGCTTTTTCATATGCTTCAATCAGTAGTTCTGCCTGAGCATTCGGATTTGGAGCCGTGAGCGTAGTTACCCTTCCTCCATGATTTTCAGCTGTTGCCTTAATAACTGCGTATATATTATCACCATCAGCTTCAGCCATCGCTAAAGGTTTGAGGAAAATGGCACCAGAACCCTCACCTCTCACATAACCGTCTGCCCGCTTATCAAAGGTTTTACATTTTCCATCTCTGCTTAACATTCCTGCGCTCGCCAAAGAAATTTGAGCGGCAGGAGTCAGTATTACCTGAATACCTCCGGCAATCGCCATGTCACAGCTTCCTGTATGGATCGCTTCAATCGCCCGGTGAACAGCAATCAAAGAACTTGAACAAGCCGTATCAAGTGGAGCACTGGGACCGTGTAAATTGAGCAAGAAGGAAATTCGATTAACCAAAATGGAAAGGGTGTTTCCGGTTGCAGAATATGCGTCGAGCTCGATATCGGATGTAATAAACAGATCCATGTAATCTCTGTAAGAAGCTCCCACGAACAGTCCCGTTTTCGTACCAGACAGTTCTGAAACCTTATGTCCTGAGTCTTCAATAGTTTTCCAGACAGTTTCCAAAAAGATTCGCTGTTGTGGATCCATCATTTCAGCTTCTTTCGGAGAAATTCCAAAAAACAGAGGATCAAATTTATCTACCTCTTTCATAAACCCTCCCCATTTGGAGTAGGTTTTATTTCTTTCTTTATAAGGATCTCCATCGTAATCTTCCCAATTCCACCGATCCCGCGGAATTACAGTAACCATATTTTGGCCATCAAACAGATTCTTCCAGAATTCTTCCAGATCATCAGATTGAGGCATAACGCCACTCATTCCAACTATGGCAATAGGCATATCAATAAAACGATGTGCTGGAGAATATTTGCTCAAAGCTTGATCGACAACAGTCTTATTCACTCCCGGTTCGGATTTGAATAAACTTTCGGGCTTTGCAGTATCAGCCTTTTGCATTGACACTGCCGGTGTTACAATTGCCGAAATAATAGGTCCACTGGAAACTTGATGAACGCTAAGAATCTCACTTTTATGCTCGCTGCAAAGATACCCTGCTATATCTTGTATCGTGGGGTATTCAAAAAAGAGTACCGGCGTTAAGTCAAGCTGATACTTTTCATTTATTGTATTGGCAAATGTCATCATGCCGATTGAATCTATTCCGAATTCCGACAGTATTTGATCCAGGGTAATGTCTTCTGGGTCAAGCTTGAGCATTTTCATCACAATTTGAGACAATTCATTCTGGAGCAGCGGAATAAGTTCTACTTCTGCCATCTGAATGCCTGATGATTGCTCCTGCAGTGCAGGTTTTGGAGATTCTTTTTTTCTTAAGCCCCAAGCCAATTCAATTTTATCTTGTACACCTTCTAAAACCGCAAACTGAAAGTTTTTTAATGGAAGCCCTTTAATGAACGCTTCGATGCCGGTCTCTTTACTTAGAGGTTTTATCCCCAAATTCTTTCTAAAGAAAATCTCTGTTTGCTCATCAAGCTTCATTCCTCCGTCGGCCCACAAGGACCAGTTGAGACTCAGCGTTTTTCCGAATCTTTCACCTTTTGCCTCAAGAAGTTCACGCTTGCAGGCATAAGTATCCATAAAATGATTGGCAAATGAATAATCACTCTGCCCGGCATTTCCACCAATTGCAGCAAGTGATGAAAACATAACAAAGAAATCTAGTTTTTCATTTTTTGTCTCTTCATCCAGAAACACCGTTCCATATACTTTGGGAGCAAAAACAGCATCCATTTCTTCTACTGTCTTATTCTTAATTAAGGAATCCCTTAAAACACCCGCCGCATGTATAATTCCATTGATTTCACCAAATCGGGATTTTGTCTCTTTAACTAAATTCCTAACATCTTCATGCTTGGAAACATCGGCTGGCAGATACAGCACATCTGCGCCTAATGCTCTGAGTTCTTCTAAATTGGCTTCTCGTTCAACAGAGAGCTTAGAACGACCGGTAAGTATAAGTTTTGCTTTATATTGTTTAGCTAAAAACTCAGCGAAAATGAGACCTAGTCCTCCTGCTCCTCCGGTAATTACATAAACTCCCTTTTCTTTTATTCCTAAGCCTTGATGGGAAGATGACTTTTCGATTTCTTCAAGGTCCAATCTTTTAAGTTTCCTTGCATAGCGTTCCTGCCCTTCATAGCGAACGGTCATTATATCCTGTGTGTCTGGATGAAATTCAGCCAGGACTGCATCTAAAACTTCGTTAAGGTTACTCTTTTCTTGCTGGATTTCAAGGGTCTTACAGTAAAGCTTGGGATTTTCTAATTGAAGTGATTTAGCAAATCCATTGATTGCCTCATTATGTGGTTGGGGAATATCTTTTTTCCCTAAATAAAGATAAAGAAGTTGAATCTTGCTTTTAAGATTTTGTCCTATAATAGATTGACAGAGATAAAGAAAGGAATAAACGCCTTTTTCCAACGATTCTTTTAGAAAGCTTTCCTTGTATTGGTCTTCTTTATCATGGCTCTCCTCGCGAAAGAAAGTAGCAACAGGCCAAGCAAAACAGATTTTCCCAATGGCCAACTTATTTTGATTTAATGATTCAAATAGCTTCGTATAATCCTTTGGATTTTGTGGATTAATCCTATACGTTTGCTGTCCTAAATCCTGATAACTTTCTCCAGGCTGGACCAATATGACATTTTTAGTGTCTGCTTCTGCTTTACGAAGGCGTTCCTGATAAAGATTGCGCAACTTTTCATCAGAATCAAAAAGCAGAATAGCGTGTAATTCGTCTTGATGAATTTTTTCTTTATCGAGGAGAGATTTTTCCCATTCATGGAAATAGTATAGTTTCGAAAATTCTTCTTCACCTTTATTTTGTGATGATTGTTGCATCCCCAAACTGGCGTCTACTTCCTTTGACAGCAATGACGTGTCCGTATTTTTTTGTCTCTTGATCCAGTGCCGCTTATCAGCAAAAGGGTATGTTGGCAAGGATACCCTTCTTCCTCCCTTTCGACCTGGAAAATCTTGCCAATCATTGACTAGTCCATCAATCCATAGCTGAACCTGTTTATGGAGGTCACGACTTTGAGATAACAAGTTTATAAATTCCTCTTTCTCTTTACGATCTAATAATTTTGTAATTCCTTCTGCATTTTGTCTACGGCCTACAAGGATATTTTCATCTTTTTTCCCTTCTATAAAACCAGTGAGCTTTTCAACTAATTCTTCTTTTGTCTGAGCGGAAATAGCCAAACGATAATCAAATGATTTTCTTCCAAGTTGTAGGGTATAGGCGATGTCGTTCAAATTTAATTGGAAGGTGGAGGGAGATTGGGTGAGATTGTGCTGAACATAATTTCTTAAGCGCACTGCCATCTCGCGCAATTGATCTTCATTTCTGGCAGAAAGCGGAAAGAATTGTAAATTTGGTAGCGATGTTTCTTCTTTGGGTTGAATTAAAGGTTCATACTTTTCTATTATCACGTGTGCGTTGGTTCCTCCGGCTCCAAAGGAACTAATTCCAGCCCGGAGAGGGAACCGGACTCCGTCTACTTCCTTTACCTTCCATTCTTCTAACGTTTGTTCAACGTAAAAGGGGGAATTTTTAAAATCTATGAATTCATTTAGCTCTGAAGAATGCAGGGACGGAACAAGTTGATGATATTTCATCTGCAAAAGAACCTTCTGTACACCTACTATGCCTGCTGCAGCTTCCAAGTGACCAATATTGGTTTTTACCGAACCGATAGGACAACTCTGGCTGTCTACTTTATACTCCTGAAAAGCATTGGTGAGTCCCGAAATTTCTATAGGATCGCCCAGTTCAGTTCCTGTACCATGGGCCTCGATATAGCCAATACTTCGGGCATCGATTCTTGCCTTTTCCAGTGCTGTTTGAACTAGTTTAGTTTGTGCATGCGGATTAGGTACCATAAATCCACTTGTCTTACCTCCATGATTAACTGCAATACCCTTAATCACGCCATATATATTATCTCCATCCTGGATTGCTTTATCCAGAGGTTTGAGAAAGAGTGCACCAACTCCTTCTCCTTGCACATAGCCATTTGCGCCTTTCCCAAAGGTACGACACACTCCATCTTTAGAAAGAGTCCCTCCCATCGTATTTATATCGAATTTGCTTTGATGCAAATCCAGGTTCACTCCTCCTACAATTGCGCTTGAACAATCTCCATTGTTAATCGCTTCGCAGGCCAGATAAATAGCAGTCAAACTCGAGGAACAGGCCGTGTCTAATGTTAAACTTGGACCAGAAAGATTCATCCAATACGAAACACGATTGGCAATACTCCAAAGCATAGAGGCAGGATTTGAGTTATTCCCTATGAGCTTTTCTTCTACCCCGATCATCTGATATAAAGTCCAAACAGCCCCTACAAAAACCCCTACATTTCGAGATGTATTTCCCCTTGCCATGATTTCAGGATAATAACCGGCATCTTCAACAGCCTCCCAAGCTACTTCCAGAAACAGTCTTTCTTGAGGATCCAAATGTTCCGCTTCTATTGGAGATATATTAAAAAACAGGGAATCGAATTTATCCACATCATCAATAAATCCGCCCCGGTATTTCTTAGTAAATTCATTGTGCAGACGTTGATCAAAACGAACGTCCGGAATGTTCTCGATACAATCTTTTCCCTGAACCAGGTTCTCCCACAATTCGTTCAGATTTTTTGCCTTGGGATAACGACCTGCCATTCCCACAATGGCTATGTCATGAAGAGGATGATTATTTTTATTGGTAGCTATTCGGTCCACCGTTTCCTTCAAAGGAATTGAATCTGAAACAGATGGAACAGAAGTTTTCGGGATGACTTTCCCTGAAACATGATGGTATTTTTTTAATATATACTTCGAATTAATATCTCCTACCGATTCTGATTTTTTGCTATCAATTTCAATTTCAGGAATATTTTCTTTTCTTTCAAAAAGTGAGATCAATCTGGCTATCAGTAATTCTATTTGTTCCCTGTTTAAACCAATAGGGATTGCTAACCGTACTAAATTATTGAGGGATGTATTCTTTTGCATTCCTACACTGTGGGCACCTGCTCTAATCCCTGTATTCAGAAACATCCAGGCGACAAATGAAGCGACTGGATATTTAAATTGTTTAAATTCCGGGATCTGTTTAACATCTATTAGTATGCAATGTCCTCCAGCAGGTTGAACAATTGGAATGTTATGCTTTTTTAGGGCTTTCCAGACTAACTGAACCCATTCCATTCTATGTAAAACCTGGACTTCAATCTTATTTCGATTTTGCAGTGATAGTGCAATAACTTTTTTGTCAATTCCATCGAGTCCACTTCCCTCTTCCTGGATGAGATTTTGAAGTTTATTAAAGAGATTTACATCATTGGTGGCAATCAATCCTCCTTTATTTACACAAAAATCCTTAGTCAGGCTTGTAATTACAGCATCAGCATAAGAAAATATCTCTCGAACAACATCCCAAATATTTTTCCCTGTAAATTCTTTTTCATGGTCGATAATAAACTGAGCATTTTCTAAAATTCGGGTTCCATCAATAACCAGAGGTATAGAATATTTAGAAAGTAAGGTTCTTACTTGTTTGAGGTGTTGGATCGAAACAGACCCACCGCCTGTTGCATTGTCATCAACTTCAATACAAACATAAGCTATTTGCTTTGGAGATTCGGCAACTTGCTTTTGAAGCGCTTCCCAATCTAAATTACCTTTGTATAATTCTTCTGAATTCAGTTGAAAGATTTCTGGATGTGGCAGTTCATTGGGCGTAAAACCGTTATCAATCTGATGAAAAATCGTTGTTGGGAAAAGCAAATTCTGAAGTACAATACCTTTTCCAGACCAGGATTTACAAAAAGCATGTTCTGCGGTACGACCCGAAGTGGTTAAAACAAAATAAGAAAAAGGAAAAATACTTCTTAAACTTTCATCTATATCCACCCTCTGTTGAAGGTGTGCACGGAGATGTCGCATTTGTTTTTGAATTGCAGGCATTTCCAACTGAGCCCATGAATCAGTTTTTAAATCAAACTCAACTTTATTATCCGGAACATTTAGAGGGTTATAGCCGAAATCCGATAAAATAACAGATCGTTCTTCTCCTTCGATCATCACCTCATGCTCTTTCGGTTGAAACGTTTTATCCGCAATTATTTCTCCGGATGTTTTACGTTCATCCTGTCTCTCTATTTTTTCCTCTGTTGTCGCCACTTGCTGAGGCGATTTAAAAAAAGTATGGTGTTCTTCATCTGAAGTTTGCATCGAAGGATCAGCGATCATCATGATAATATCGGTCACATTATCAGGATTGCTGTTTGCTACGGCCCGACAAAGAAAAATAGTTTTATTTTCAGTCCGAAATTTATTCTTGAATTGCAGATTTCCTTCATCGTTAAATATATTTTTCTCTCGTAAATAGTCTAATGTTTTGTCTAATTCAGGATCTGCGTTAGAAGAGGGAGCGAGCTTACAACCATAAGTCCCTCCCATACTTAGCATATTGCATCCTTCTGCTGCCAGAATTTCAATAATTTTAACAATCGCAAATTCCAATCCTCCCAAAGGCATACTTTGAGGATAGAATTCCAAATCCATCAAATAGCCATTCTCCTCTGATGACAATGATGAGATAAGAATGACATTTTGTAGAATATCGTCAAGATAAGTTAAGAAAAGCCGGTGTTCAGGGTTTAACTTGCCCGCTAAGACTTCCTCTTTAACAATATGAATCAATGGATTAACCATCGTTCTTGGAGCGCACCACTGGTCAATAATACTGGCAATATTTTTGTCAATTTCACTATTGGAACCAGTATGATATTCTTCAGTTCTGCATTTCCCAGCATCTTCAAACTTCGTTACCTGATAGCGCAAGCGGCGCATCTTACCTCCCTGAAGCGTAAAATTCTTTATATCTAATATCCGCTGTAAAGCTCCAAATGGTGTAGCGGAAAAAGGAATATCTCCAATGGTCTCAATCGGATCTGCAGAGAATATATTGAATTCAAAATTGTTATTAACACAATGCCGGTACATTTCATTTGCAAGGATAGGAAGATAATCGACCGGACCTGTGTAGGCATAAACTAAAATAATATTTTTACTTCGACTATAATTAAAATAACCTCGTTTTTCGCTGCCAATAAAAAGATTGGGGGCAATATTTCTTGTTCCTCTTGAGGCTGAACCCTCGTTCTTGTATTGGTTAAAAAGTTTTATAACCGACTCACCCAATTCAGGGTGTGTATGGGCTTCTTTTTCCAATATCAGAATAGGAGTTTTTTGTAACGTTTTATTGACTTGATTTACAACTGTTTCTAAAACGACTTCGACTGATTTTAAAGGCCTCTTAGTAGAATGAACAAGTGTACCAGGAACTTGCTTTCCATTCGAAAATTTTTCAGAAAGTACTTGTTCATGTTTATTCACAAAATATTGACTTAAATCACTGATGTTGAAATTTTCAAAAAGCAAAGTCTTTGGCAAAGTGCCAAATTCTTCTTCCAATTTCTTGATAATTTGTAAAACACGAAACGAATCAATTCCTAACTCCTGAAATGGAGTTGATGTGTCATTATCTTCAACTGATAAATGAGCAACCTCAGATATAAGGGATTTAAGATAAGACTCTGTTGAATCCAATAATTTTTCTTTATCAATCATTTTCTTTGTCCTACTATGAATAAAGTCCTTTATGGTTTAATTGTAAATTGGTTTTTTAACGTCCCCCTTATAAAGAAGAGTATCAGGGCGATTTCTCGAATATCAAAAAATACTATATGACTTAGCTCCTTCAATGGGAAACCAAACCATGTTTTCCTCTTTTTATAGTAACTAAAATTTCAAAAGTGGATAAGAATATTGTGCTAGAAGACTGAAATAGAAAATTGAAAAACGGGGGGATTTTTGCAGTTTTAAAACAGCAAAATGAAGGTTAGGAGAATAGTTGACTTTTTAGAGATAACCGAAAATCAGATGTTCTAATCATCAACGTTTTTAATTTTATTATATTAATGTATAGTCAAAATTCTCATTAAGCATATGTTTCGCATCAATAACTACGGTTATATATTGCATTAATTCTTTAATTCGTACGGCAAATTTTGATGATCCATTTTTCCTAACAATAAAACCTTCAAGACCCGACAAAGGACCACATGTAATTTTTACTTTATCGCCACATTGGAATTCATTGGTTACATCAATGTCATCAGTTAATCCCAAAATCTTCTTAATATTAATTATTTCTTCCTCACGAATTATCGCCGGTTTGTCATTAAATTTTACAAACGAACAAATATTGTTGTATTTCAAAATATAATATAATTTGTTCTTAGGCGCTTTTACAAATAAATAACTAGGAAATAATGGTACCAAAAAAGATTTTTTTCTGTCATGCCATTGTCTGATTGTTAATTTGCATGGTAAAAAAATTTCATAACCGTCCTTTGCCAATTCATCGGCAACTTTTTTTTCTGATTTCGGATAAGTATAAAACACATGCCATTTAAACTCATCTGGCATAGGTGCTTTAGAAATTATGTTAACACAATTATCCTTATAAAGCTGTTGAGTTTCCACTTAGCTTCTTATTAAAATTTATAATATGTTTTGAATTTATTGAATGACATAGCTTGCGCTAAGGACAGTAACAGTGTCCCTCTTTGACGCAATTCAACAATTTTAACTTATGAATTAAATAACAATATGTTATTATTCCTTTTTTAGATCAAGTCAGTTAAAACAAATTATTCATTAACGTTTCAACCAACTGAAGAATTATAGCATAGAGGTCCTTTATAAATTAATTGGATTAAAAAACCGAATTATTTTAACCTAAAAAGTCCATCAGCTAAACTTCTAACATTTAAAAAGTGTCGCAAATAAAGTTTATTTTTCTTATTTCCACATTAATTCTAATTTAAGTGAATCTTAAATTTAGATTCATATTAAGGTGAAAAGCGTTGTTCTTTTTATAGCTCAGACGCTTATCAAGCTTTTGAGTTTCTACTGAGCTTCTATTTTAATTATACTTTGAGTTTGGTTTTATTGAAGGGATAAAGCTTGCGCTAAGGACAGTAACATTATCCCCTTTTGAAGCAATTCAATAGATGTAATTAAAAAATATCGATAACTTATTAAATATTTGACAATTTAATTTTAGATCAGTCAGTTAAAACAAATTATTCATTTCATCTGACTGATGAACTATCGTATGGAGGCCGTTTATAAATTAATTGGATTAGAAAACCAAATTACTTTAACAAAAACGATCCATCAGCTAAATTCTAACATTTAAAAAGGTATCCCAAATAAGGTTTATTTTTTTTATTCCCATGTTAAGTCTAATTTAATAGAATCTTAAATTTGATTTACTTTGAGGTGCAAGTTTAGTTGTTCTGCTTTTATAAATCAAATGCGTTTCAAAACAAAAATGCTAATTAGGATTAATGTTGGAATAAACCGGACAAAATAGAGCTTAATGCGGTTATACTTATGCTTAATTCATAATGAAAGATTTTCCCGTTCAATAGCCTATTAATTACAGCCTTTCTGTCTTTAGCAACAATTACCTTATCCTTGTTTAGAAGTTCAATTACACGATTTTTAGAATCGAATTTTACTCCATGAATGAGATTAATCAGATACTTAGCGTGGCATCGTAAAAAAGAAAATCCCTTCAATTTTTCTTCTAATTCTTTTAAACTATGTCTGGCGCAAAGACATTCATTTGAAAGCAAAATAATATCCGACGTTTTACCATTAGCCTTACAATAAATAATTTCTGTCGGATTTACCAGTTGGGTAATTTGTTTTGTTTTAATCGAAATTAATCTTGTTTCATTCTTGTTCATAGTTAGTTAAATTAATGATGTAACTTTTTTATCTGGTTTTGGGCTAAGGTCAATTCTTTAAAGTAAATAAATTAATTCCATCATCCACAAAATGGTAATCAGGTTATTTTCTCCACTATCAAATTATTTCAGTTCGTCATTGCAAAAAGGATTGGTCTTAAAACAATCCATACACCGTAAAGGTGAATTTTGCAAGTGCATTAAAACATATATTTTTTTGATTGTTGGTCAGGATAATTTTAATGAGCATTAACATTAATGCTAAAACTGTTCAAAGGTCATCAACCAAAAGAATATTTTTTTACTAAAATAATATTCTTTTAGGAAAATATAATAGTGAGATCCTCATCTGGGCTTATTCCCTATAAATAATCGGATAATTTTTAACGACCGGATTGTATACCCTATGCTGTGAAGTTTGCCGATTTCTGAGTTTTAAGTTGTCTTAAATACCCAAAAGCATTGTATGGACAATAAACAAAAAACCTTGCAGATGGGCTGCAAGGTTTTTTGTTTTATTAGAGGGAATTGCCTATAGAATGCAACGACGTATTATAAAAACTAATTTATAAATGAATGAGTTGATTAAAATTTTAAAGTAATTTAGGACAAATACTCATCCTAAAATTTATTAAAAATATACCCGGTACATTATGTTTGGTAAAAATGACATTTGCGTTATGTAACCAATTTTGTTGGATTTACTTGTATCATAATATTCAACCATTTTGCCTTTGTGATTGGTAATATTTGGCAAATCGAGAAAAATTTCGTGCGTAGCTTTTGGTCTGTTAATTTTATAGCTTACCGATAAATCTAAATGGTATAAAACATCGAGTTTATTATTGTAAGCTTTGCTGTAATCCCAAAATTGATTGTTTGCAGGGTTCACAATTAATTCCTTGTTTTCATCCCGTAGTAGAGGAATATACCGCTGTCCGCCATTGAAATAAAATTTGGCGTTCAATGTCAATGTCTTGTTTTTCTTTTTGCCTAGTTTGTCAAATTCTTTGCCAAACAACAAATTGCACAATACATTGCTGTTGAATTTTGTGTTTCGCCAAACACCTTCCATCGATTTATATTTTGAATCGAACAGAGAACCATTCAATAAGAAATAATAATGATTATTAAAAAAACGCTCCAGCGTAACTTCAATACCATAATTTTTCCCTGTGCCTTTATTTACAAGGGGGACGTACCTGTAATCGGAACCTTCATTAATGGTTGCATAATAACTTGTGTCGTTGTTTTCTACAGGTAAATTATAAAGGTGCTGGTAGTAAAGTTCTACTTTTGCTCTTACATTCTCGGTAATACTTTTATCATAGCCCAGCACATAATGGTCTGCTTTTAACAAACCGAGGTTTTTATTAGGTTCAATTATACTTCCGTCAGATTGTACAACCCTTGTAAAATAATTGTGGATGTTTTCCATGGTACTATGTTTGCCATATCCTGCATATACTGAACTAGTATTATTGAGTTTCCAGTTTATGGCAATCCTTGGTTCGATTGTACTTTTATTGTTTAACAAAACATTCATGTTGTGAAAACCGGCCACCAAAGAAATATCATCATTGAAATTGTGTTTCCAGTTTATAAAACTTTGAAAAGTAGCGATATTCCCATTGTAATTTATTAATGTAAACCGGGTCGTCCGGTTCGTATCGAGCTGGCTTTGGTTATTACTTTCATTAATAAGAGAATAAGTTATTCCGATTTGAATTTTATCTTTTGTACTGATTTTATTGCTGTACTTGATAGATCCTTTATAGGTCGAAGTTTTTATCCTGCTGTTATAATTTAATTTCCTTTCCGAGGTGTCTGTTCCCATTATTGTTGATTCGAAAACATCATCTTTCATACTGGTGGCAGAGTAAGAAAGCGTTGTTTTGATGTAGCTTTTGCTATTTATAGTTAAGGTATGGTTCATTCCAACATTTGCAAGGTAATTTACCTTGTTGAAGTCCTGTATTATATCGGGCATCATTTGGTCGTTGCCTGGTGTTTGCCAAACATTTTGTTGCACATCCTCAACTTTTAAATTATCTGATCCTCCCAATCCAAAGAAAGAAAATGTGCCGATTTTTTTAGTTGGCAGTACAACCTTAAATGTCGCATCCTGGAATGTAGTTTTAATACCGGGAATATCGACTAATTTGAGGGCTTGAATGAGGCCAATGTTGGAAAACCTGTAATTTATCAGGTACGAACCACCATAACCTTTTTTAAACGGACCTTCGAGTGTAAAGTCGGTGCCTAGTATGCCCACTCCAGCCATGGCTTCTGTCTTTTCGTTATTTCCGGGCCTAAGTTTTACATCATAAACACCCGATAACACATCACCATATTCAGGCGAAAATGCCGCAGTGTAGAAATCGGAGGCAGCTAATAATTTATTATTTAGCAAACTAAATCCTCCTATTGTAGAATTTTGGTCTGCCTGATGGTTAGGAGTAGTAATTTCTACCCCTTCCAAACGCCATTGGATGTATTTGGGCGAATTACCTCTTACAATAATGTCGTTGTTCCCACTTTGGGTACTTGCAACCCCGGCAAAATTAGTCAGTATGTGAGAAGGGTCGTCATAGCTACCTGCATAACGTTTTGTTTCTTCTACTGAAATAGAACGGGCGCTAAGAAGCGTCATATCGTTGATTGCTTCGCCTTTCTTGTTTGCCTTTACGACTACCTCATCTATTTTTACGATAGATTCCTGCATGGTGATTTCTAAGACAGTCTCTTTGCCAGAGTTTATTACTATGTTGGGAATGGTATTGCCTACATAACCCACGTAAGAGGTTGTTAATGTAATCCTACCAATAGGTAAATTCTCAAATTTAAAATTACCGCTTGCATCCGTTGAGGTGGCAATTGTCGGGTTGGCGCCAACTATTACCACAGAAGCTCCTGGCAACGGTAATTTGCTGTCGGCGTCTATGATCGTACCTCTTACGGTTTGGGTGAGGTTTTGACTAAAAGCCAATGTGGTAAATATGACTATTAGAATTGCTGATAAACTGAGTTTTTTCATATTTGTTCTTTCAAATTATAAATATTTGCTTGCTTTATTAATCTTCCGCCGGGTTAACTGAAATAAGTTTCAGGTTTAAATCCCTTATTTGATTGAGGATACCATGGATATGCGATTCGTCCTTTATGATTCCAGTAAACATGGTATTGTCACCTTCATGACTAATTTCCATACCTTCAAAAGAACTCTTCCATTTTTTATCCAGATGTCCCTGAACTTTAATTTTAGTTTTACCTTTCATAATTTCTGATGTTAACTTATCCTCTTCGTTATAAAGAAAAATTTCTTGGGCAAAAATCGGTTGTGTCCATCGAAAAAAAATCATCCTTTAGGATGATTTTGAGTGGATAATTTTAATAAAAAGTATATCCAGGTGATAATAACGGTATGCGGCTTATATGATGCCAAGTTCTTTTGCTTTGCTTATAGCTTGTGAGCGTTTTTTAACTTCTAATTTCAGAAGAATATTCCTGACATGCGTTTTAGCTGTATTTAATGAAATAAACAATTTGTCGGCAATTTCCTGGTTCGATAAATCTTCGGCAATTAGTTTTAGTGTATCGAGTTCGCGATCGCTTAACCCGGAGTCGAAACTAATTTTCTTATGTTTTTCTCTCTTTTCTATCGCGAGTTTAAGCTTGTCTGTTAACTTCTTAGGAATATTAGTTCTTGTAGTTTCCAGCATTTTAAATATTTCCTTTAGCATATCGCTTATTCTATCGAGATACACTATAAAAGACATTAATATATTTTCATTAACCGCATATTTCAATGATTCAAGCAAGTTTGCAATAGCTTTTGCTTTATTTCCTGTTTGCTTATACAAAATAGCGTATACTATTTTTACCTCAATTAGTGTCTCAATCCTGCTTGCGGTTTGTGCCATTGTTTGTAATTCGGAAAGAATTTTTTCTGCATCCTCAAATTTTAATTCCGCTATCAGTAATAATGCGTATGAAAAGTAGCCACGATCGTCCAAATATGAAATTTTTTTGTCGAGACCAAGTCCATTTTCCTTAAAAAAATGACTGGCTTTTTCAAGTTCATGCTGCTCAATAAGCATGCCTCCTTTCATGGCAATATAAATAGACATGGCAGATGGAGCTATTTTATTTTGTTTTATAATATCTTCCATTTCATTTAGCAGCTTTATAATCCCTGCCTTATCCCCACGTCCAAATAAAATAAGCGAATAAACCAATAACACCACAACTTTATACGAATTATTGGAATCGTTTTTGCTTAACCTATATGCAATTTTTATATTTTCCAATGCTTCTTCGAAATCTGTACGCATACATTCAATCCCTGCCATACAAGAATATAACCCTGCATAGGTAGGTTCCGATTTTGTAATTTGCGAATAGCCACTTTCTTTCATGAACGTTATCAGGTCCGAACATTTCTTGTAAGCAGAAGTATAAAGCCCCATACGCGATTCCAGATAAGCTAAACTAATGGCAATAGTTGATATAAGATAGATGTTGCCCGATTTTTTTCCATAAGCAAGCGCCTTCTCATATGCCTCAATACTTTCATTAAAATGCTCACTGACCGTTTCTGCAATTCCAATAGCGTACCATCCCCAGCTAAACCACAATGGATCGTCTTCCGACAGATTTTCCATGGCTGCTTTGCAATATTTAAAAGTTTTTTCCGAGTCTGCTGTTATTGAGTAGAGGTAAGCAAATGCTACAGAAATTTTCCCCAGCAATTTCTTATTATATCTAACATCTTCATTAGACAAATTTTGATTATCAATGTTGTTTTTTGTAATTGTTTCGGCACTAGTTAAAAAAAGTCCGGATTTAGGAATTTGTCCGGTTATAATCAATATCCATGCATAATACAGACAAAAACCGGCATTTTTTTTAATCAATTCATCAGGCAATACATCACCATATTTCAAAATAGCTGCATGTTGTCCGTTTTTCCACATTACCTCAACTATATCACCAATTAGTTGAATACCTTTATCGTAATTCTTAATCTTTAAAGCATGCCCAATGGCAAAATCGGACAAGTTATTTTTTTCAAACCATTCACACGCTTTATTGTGAAGCATGTGAATAACTGCATTATCCTTTTGTTGAAGTTTTTGTTTTAATAAATCAGCAAACAGATGATGATACCTGTACCAATTTCTTTCATCATCTAATGGAACCACAAACATGTTATTTTTATCAAGCCACTCAAGTATCAAATGACTGTCGTTTCTATTAAGAACAGCATTGCATAAAGGAGCTGATATTTGCTCTAGTATTGAGGTTTGCAATAAAAACTCTTTGATATCATCGGTTTGAATCTTTAGCACTTCCTCCATGAGATAATCCATAATATATCGGTTATCCCCTTTTAAATCCTGAATAAATTCAGAGATATCTTCATGGCCTTGCATTGACAAGGCTGTTAGTTGCAATCCAGCAATCCAGCCTTCGGTTTTTGTTTCAAGTGCAATAACATCTTCGATAGACAAGCCTAATTTTAGTTTTTTATTAAACAATATGGAAATATCATTAGCAGAAAAACTAAGATCAGATGAACGCAATTCAATCAGCTGGTGTTGACTCCTCAACCGTGAAATAGACAACGTTGGGTCAGATCGTGTTAAGATTGCAAAATGAATATTATTAGGAATATGTTCTAATAAATAGGCTACTAATTTTAATATCTCGTTGTTCTCAATCAAATGAAAATCGTCGAGTACCAATAAAAAGTTTTGATTGATATTGAGTATTTCATTGATTAACAAGCTTACTATTGATTCGCCTGATGGTTTATTGGGTGAATTTAACAGCTTGAGTACACTTTGACCGAATGCTTTATTAATGCTTTGAATACCTGAAATAATATAATTTAGAAATTCTACCGGGTCATTATCACCCTTGTCGAGAGAAATCCATGCTGTTGGAATCTTTTGTTGATAAATCCAATCGCTTAATAGGGTTGTTTTGCCAAATCCGGGAGGAGCAGAAATGAGAATTAGTTTGCGATTTAGCCCAATGTTCAATCGCTCAAAAAGTGTTGAACGGTTGACTATATTGTTCCCGACAGAGGGAATATGTAGTTTTGTTATAAGCATAGTTACAAATTAATGAATATTTGATATTAAAAACTAAAGAATATGCAAATCAAATCACTTCATTCCTTATTCCACATGAGTTTCAATGGTATATGTAAGTCACGAAAATCAAAAGCTGCCTGAAATTCAGGCAGCCTCTTTAATAAATATAAAATTAATCACTAAACCTATTCTTTCACAATTTTATACGTTTTGTACTCATGGCTACCATTGAGTTTCAACAAATAAACCCCTTGTGGTAGTGGACCGTAGTCAATAGTTAGTTCACATCCAATATTAATAATTGATTGCTGATAAACTAATGTTCCGCTGATACTAAATATTTTTAATACCATTGGCCCATTTTCAGTAATTCCTGCAAGGTTTATATGCAAGGTATTGCCGGTAACCGGGTTTGGATAGATAATTACATTAGATGCCACAGATTCAGTGTTAACATTACTTGGCACACCTGCAATTATTTTGAATGCATCGAACTTGGAAATTACCCCGGAATGTTTGCCAACGCTGTAGGTAACAATATTTATTGAATCCGTGCTTACATATACAGAGCTGAACATTGGATCGCCCGCAATAAGGTCGTTTCCTCCAATCATAGGCCCGGTTTGTCCGAATCTTCCTGTAAATAATGACCAGTAATTACTCATGTTGATTGCGCCTTCAGCAGCATCCATCTGTGCTTTTGTTCTTGGAGCATACTTTTTAATACCGGCTGAGCTATTCAGGAAATATAAGGTTCCGTTACTAAGATCATAGGTACCTCCCATAACTCCTGTCATATTTTTATCGGCATCAACAGTAACCGTTTGCTGATTGGTTATTCTACCTGGAATTAAGGTTCTTGTCTTGCTATTTACCGGGCCTATAACTTCATAAACATGATCATGCCCTTGCAGTGCCAAATTAATTTTTAAACTGTCGAAGACCGGTCCCATTTTCTCGCGTACTGCTTGTCCATCAGCATCGCTTTGGTGACTTGAGCTACCAGTAAACATGGTTTTATGGTAAAATGCGATTCTCCATTTTGTATTTGGATTGGCTTTCACCTGGGCATTCATCCAATTGGCTGCTGAATCAAGCATCCCTGTTTTTGAATAATCTTCATAACTTAAGGCCATAAACAAGGCATTCCCATAAACAAATGAGTAATAGCTACCAGGAACTGTTGACATGTCCGTATCAAACTTAGGATTCAAAGTATTAAAATGATTTGTTGCATTTCTGCTTGAGCTCTTGTCGTGGTTACCTTCAATGGGTGCCAAAGGAGTTGTGTTCCATACATCCTGCATGGTCTCAAACCACTGTTCGTATTCCCATTCCGAATTTGGCGTTCCTGAGGTTTCTACCAAATCACCTGCGATTAATGCAAATTTTGCATCGGGTATGGTAGTTTTAGCCGCATGAATGGTCCGTTGCGATATGTCGAACATGGAATCGCACTGTGCCTGGGTATCGGTAAAATACATAAAGGTAAACGGCTCTTTGGTGTTTTTTGCAGTTGTAAATGTACCTACCACACTATAAGCATTTGTTGAACCTACCCTGTAAGAATAAGTAGTGTTTGCTTTCAAACCAGCTGCAACGGCCTTGTGGCTTATGTAACTCTTTAGTGTATTATCCGGTATTCCGGCCAATACCGAAAGTTGATTTTGTGAAACATTGTAATTCAAATTATTGATAGCCGTTGGCGTGGCATTAAATGTTGCCGCACTGCCAAATCCCGTTGAGTCCTTTACACCTTCAACGATCTGAACTAAGCCATTTGTAATACCCTTGTTGGTAAACCATGTAAAGCCCATACGGCTCGTAGGATCGCCATTAATGGTCATGTTTACATTATATGGGTTTTGCTTAGCTATTAAATTGTGTATTGCAGCTTGCACTTTGACTGAATCGTCAGGTGTAGCCGTGAGAACTCTTTTAAACTTAGTCCATGAAGGTACGGTGTAATT